>CAMVDF010000111.1 GCA_947166195.1 uncultured Lachnospiraceae bacterium | reverse complement strand
GGAGTATCGCAGATGTGATCAGGGGAGCCGATGTTTTCATAGGAGTTTCCGCACCCGGTACGGTCACGACTGAAATGGTAAAGACCATGAACAGGGCTGCCATAATCTTTGCCTGTGCCAATCCCACTCCCGAGATCTTTCCCGAGGATGCAAAGGCGGGAGGTGCAGCTGTCATCGCAACGGGCAGGAGTGATTATCCGAATCAGATCAACAATGTGCTTGCCTTTCCGGGGATATTCCGTGGAACCTTTGATGTGAGGGCGAGCGATATCAACGAGGAAATGAAGATGGCTGCCGCAAAGGCTCTGGCTGATCTGATACCCGACGAGGAGTTGAAAAACGACTACATCATCCCCTATGCCTTTGATCCGAAGGTGGGGCCTGCAGTGGCAAAAGCGGTGGCTGAAGCTGCACAAAGAACAGGGGTTGCCCGCCTGACAGACAAAGATAAATAGACGGGGGATTATGTCCGTGGTTTGAAAAGCGGATCGGTGAAAGGACAGGATATGGATAATAAAAACGAAGGGTTCAGGATAGAGCATGACTCCATGGGAGAGGTGAAGGTTCCTTCAGACAGATATTACGGTGCGCAGACCCAGAGAAGCAGGGACAATTTCAGGATCGGCGCGGGGATAGAGACGCAGCCGCGTGAGATCATACTTGCCTTTTCAGTGTTAAAAAAAGCTGCAGCCATGGCGAATCATGAATTACAGCCCGAACGCATGACGCAGAAAAAACTTGATGCGATAATACATGCCTGCGATGCGGTAAACGAAGGAAAGCTTTGGGAAGATTTTCCGCTTGTGGTATGGCAGACGGGATCCGGCACCCAGTCCAACATGAATGTGAATGAGGTCATAGCAGGTTATGAAAACAGCCTTGCAAAGGAAAAATTCCTTCACCCCAACGATGATGTGAACATGAGTCAGTCATCAAACGACACCTTTCCGACAGCACTCCACATCGCTGCCGTTCTTATTATGGAAAACAAACTGATCCCGGCGGCAAAAAAGCTGGCGGATGAGTTGAGGAGGCTTGAAAGGGAAAACAAGGGTATAGTCAAGAGCGGCAGAACCCACCTGCAGGATGCGGTACCGATATCCTTTGCCCAGGAGATAAGCGGCTGGAGGGCATCGGTGGAAAAGGATATGGAACTGCTGGCTCTTGCATCGAAACCGCTGAAAGAGCTGGCCCTCGGAGGAACGGCAGTCGGTACCGGGCTGAATGCTCCCGCGGGTTTTGCTGATCTTGCGGCGCAAAAGATTTCTGAGCTGACAAAAAAGGACTTTGTCAGCGCGGAAAACAAATTTCATGCACTGACCTCAAGAGATGAGATAGTATTTGCCCATGGGGCCGTGAAGGCACTGGCTGCCGATATGATGAAGATAGCAAATGATGTCAGATGGCTTGCGTCGGGGCCCAGATGCGGACTGGGAGAGATCAGGATACCGGAAAACGAACCCGGCAGCTCCATCATGCCGGGAAAGGTTAATCCCACACAGTGTGAGCAGGTGACCATGGTTGCGGTGCAGGTTATGGGAAATGACGCAGCCATAGGCTTTGCAGCATCCCAGGGAAACTTTGAGCTCAATGTCTTTTTGCCTGTGATCGCGTACAATTTCCTGCAGTCTGCAAGGCTTTTGTCGGAGTCGGTCATATCATTTACCGACAACTGCGTGTCAGGCATAAAGCCCATCCGCGAAAAGATGCATGAGAATCTGCACAGGTCATTGATGCTCGCCACCGCGTTGAATCCCCATATCGGATATGAAAATGCGGCAAAGGTGGCGCATATGGCTTTTGAAAAAAACATCTCACTGAAGGAAGCCTGTGTTGAACTGGGATTTCTTGACAGCGACAGGTTTGACGAGGTCTTTCATCCGGAAGAGATGGCAGGGGAAGATGGCTGAAAGCGGCATTGAAAAAGATACCGGGTTATGGTAACATAATGTTTTAGGCGTGCATTGAGATCGCACAGAGATTGAGGGATGCAGACGGCTTTCCGGCAGGGGAGAGGTCTGATCAAAAAAGAAACTGTGACGGACGGAGTTTTGGATGAGAACGATTAATAATGGAATCAGAAAGACAGTTATAAAGATCACAAGGATCATAGTCTGGTCGGAACTTGCGGCAGACCTGGTCTTTTTTGCGTTTTTCTATTTCACGGACGGGCTGACCAGGTCGGTGCCTTCATACATCGTTTGTGATCAATATGGCGACCTTCATTTTTTTCAAAAAGTATAACGATAACAAGGATCACAGTATGCTGAACAAAAATGTTGTCTGTGCGTTTGCCCTGACAACTATAGCAGGATCCGCTGCGATCTGCCACGGCTACTATGTTCCGCTGTGGCTTACCCCTTCCCTTGTCATGATCTTTTGCACGATCTTTCACAGCGACAGGCTTCAGAGATGGCTTCTCATTTATAATTATGTCATAGTTCTGGTAGGCTGTGCGGTAGTTTCACTGGAAAACCCTTACGATACCTCCTACTACATACAGAACGCCGTGGTGGTATTGCTTGTTACAACACTTTTCAATATGATCGCATCGGTCATGAACAAGTACAATCAGGAGATGGTCGGACTGACCCGCAATTTCCATGACAAGCAGATGGAGTACAAGGAAAAACTGGAAACTGATTTTCTGACAAAGCTGTTCTCAAGGGAATATGTTGAAAAAGAGGCTGCGGAAGCACTTGCCTACTGTAATGAGGACAATCCCTGTTCCATAGCAATGATAGATCTAGACAAGTTCAAGACCATAAATGACCGCTTCGGACATGAGAACGGCGACAAGGTTCTTGAGACCTTTGGAAAGATCATTTCAGATTACATGAATGATTTCCTGATAGCGGGAAGATTCGGAGGAGAGGAATTTGTCCTTGTATTTGAGGGCGGTAATTTTGATTCGCATATCATGGTCCTTGAGGATATCAGGGAGAAATTTTCAAAGCAGATCTATGATTTCACCGACAAAAAGATCACCCTGAGCGGTGGCATCAGGTACTGCAGCAGCCCGGTCCCCTTTGAAGAAGCGTTGAAGGATGCCGATGAGGCACTTTACAGATCAAAGGAAGACGGAAGAAACCGAATAACAGTTGCCGGCAAAAGGTGAGAAAATGTCGTCGGGCAAAAAAAAGATCAGATTCAGACATTCTATCAGGGTGCAGCTTGCATGCATCTTTATACTGGCTCTTGTTCTGGTTGTCGTATCCAGTTTTGCGATCAACAGATTCTTTCTTCAGGATTATTATGTGAGGAACAGGACCCAGAGGCTTGAAAAGATATTTGCGCAGATAGATTCCATCGAAGAGTCGGGAAATACCGGCAGTGAGGTTTTTGTCGAGGAGTGCGGGAAACTTGTAAATGATACCAATATAAGCACCGTTATCGTGGATTCCTCCTTTGACATCAGATACAGCACGGAAAACAGATCGGATATACTGATCTCGAGGCTTGTATGGCATATCCTTTCAAATGATGAAAAAAGGGCTCCTTCAAGGGAAGACGGGAGCAGACCGGAAGGGGAAGAAGAACCTTTTCGCGGTGAAAAGATACTCAGACAGACAGATGATTATGCGATGGCGATCACAAACGATCCCATGGTATCATCCCAGTATATAGAATTGTGGGGGATCCTCGGAAACGGTGATCTGATCTTTATGAGAACCCCGCTTGAAAGCATCAGGGAAAACGTATCCATAGCCAATACGTTTCTTTTTTATATTATGGCGATCAGTGCGGCCATAGGAATAGTGATCATATGGTTTCTTTCAAAAAAGATCACCGATCCCGTGCTGGAACTGACAGAGGTCGCCGACAGGATGGCCCATCTTGATTTTGAGGCCATGTATGATGCAAAGGGAAAAAACGAGATAGATGAACTCGGCGCGCATATTAACGAACTTTCGGTCAAGTTGCGCGAGGCCATGTCGGATCTTCAGACTGCCAACAACGAGCTGAAGAAGGATATCGAAAAAAAAGAAGAGCTGGAGAACATGAGGATGGAATTTGTCTCAAATGTTTCCCACGAGCTCAAAACCCCCATTGCCCTGATACAGGGATATGCGGAAGGGTTAAAGGACAATATCAGTTCTGATGAGGAAAGCAGGAATTTCTACTGCGATGTCATCATGGATGAGGCTGACAGGATGAACAAGATGGTCAAAAACCTGCTGACCCTTAACCGCCTTGAGTTTGGAAATGAAGAGATAAAGCTTGAGAGGATCAACCTGACGGAGCTTGTGAAAAACTGCATGACATCCTCGGATATCATGCTGAAACAGTTTGATGCATCGGCAACTCTGGACAGGGCGGATGCCCTGTATGCCTGGGGCGAGGAGTTCCTGGTGGAGGAGGTTTTCATGAACCTCTTTTCAAATGCCATCCATTACTGCTCCGGGGAAAAGCGCATAGAGGTCTCACTGAAGGAAAAAGGGGACAAGGTCAGGGTGAATGTGTTTAATACCGGAGAACCCATCCCGGAGGAGGCTGTCGGCCATATATGGGAAAAGTTCTACAAGGTGGACAAAGCCAGAAGCCGTGAGGTCGGAGGGACCGGCATAGGCCTTTCGATAGTAAAGGCGGTAATGAACTCTTTGAATAATGACTGTGGTGTGGTAAACTATGATAACGGTGTAGCCTTTTATTTTGAACTGGACAGGGCATAGAGCCATTGCCGGAGGCTGCGGGAGGAAAAATTGAAGAGAATAACAGTCTTTGCGATGATCATGCTGATATCCCTGTTTTCTGCAGGCTGTGTCTTTGGAGATCATGTGGAACTTGATGATGAAAATTCACAAAAGGTCGCAGATTATTCCACGGACATCATTTCAAAGCACAACAAGTACTCAAATTCGAGACTTGTTGATGTGGAGACGGTAAAAAAGGAATATCAAAAGCAGATAGATCTGGAAGCAAAAAAGAAAAACTTCATAGCCATGCAAAGGGGTGCCGCAGATGGTGCTGCCGCTGAGGACGGATCACAGACAGGAGAAGGACAGCAGGGTGAGGACGGCGAAAGCGGGGGAATACCCGTGCCGGAGATCCCGCTTGCGGAAGCGATAGACATACCTGAGTTTGATGTGAAGTATACGGGGGTTGATGTTGCCGTTTCATATCCGGACAATACCATATCGGACAACATCGTCATGGGAATGACTGCGGCTTCCGGTGACAGACTGGTCATAGTTCATTTTCTTGTCACAAACACATCGGACCATGATATGGAGTGTGATGTTCTTTCGGTAAAACCCCAGTTCAGACTGAGGGTCAACGGTGAGAGAAAAACATTGCAGCAGACGATACTTGAAAACGATCTTTCAAAGTATTCCTCCGTGATACCTGCGGGAGACAGCGTCGATACAGTTCTCATATGCGAGATGGCAGAGGCGGATGCTGAAAACATAGACACCCTGAGCCTGATAGTGCGAAGCGCGGCAGGCCGTCCGGAATACGTTTTGGAGGAATAGTTTCATGCCGATCAGAATACAAAGAGACCTGCCTGCAAGAAGCATCCTCGAGGATGAGAACATCTTTGTAATGGATGATGACAGGTCCATACACCAGGATATCAGGCCATTAAAGATAGGGATACTGAATCTGATGCCTCTGAAGGAGGATACCGAGCTCCAGTTGTTGCGGGAGCTTTCAAACACCCCTCTTCAGATAGACATCACCTTTGTCATAGTCAAGAGCCATGTTTCACAGAATGTTTCAGCCAACCACCTGAACCGGTTCGATCAGGTCTGGGAGGATATATCCGATCAGAGATTTGACGGTTTCATCATCACCGGAGCCCCCGTGGAAAATCTGGAATTTGAAGAGGTGGATTACTGGGATGAGCTGAAGCAGATCTTTGAGTGGACAAAGACCAGTGTCACGAGCACCGTTCACCTGTGCTGGGGAGCCCAGGCAGGTCTTTATTATCACTACGGCATCAAAAAGGTTCCGTTTGAAAAAAAGCTTTTCGGGATCTTTTCACAGACTGTACTTCACAGAAAAGATCCTCTGGTGAGAGGCTTTGATGATGTATTTCTGGCCCCGGCGTCCAGATATACCCAGAATCTCTCATCGGATATCCATGCCTGTCCCGAAATAAAGGTACTTGCGGAAGGAGAGGAGTCCGGTGTTTATCTTTGCACCGCCGAAAACGGAAGATTTGTGTTTGTGATGGGACATCCCGAATATGACAGGATGACTTTGGACAGGGAGTATCGCCGTGACAGGGACAAAGGACTTGATACGGCGATCCCGGTAAACTATTATCCTGATGATGATCCGGAAAAAAAGCCTCTTCTTCAATGGAGATCCCATGCAAACAATCTGTATACCAACTGGCTGAACTACTATGTCTATCAGCTGACTCCCTACGACATCGGATGACCGGGGTCACACCATTTCCTGCATGGCGGGGGATTTCTGTTGAGAATATGCGGGCTGTGTGGTATAATTTAGTCGTGTTTTAGGGATCGGTTTCGGATCCCGGAAGTGTTGAAAAATATGCATGAGAGGGTAAACAAAATGAAGAGAAATGGGAAGGTTATACGAAAGATTGTATTGATCGCCATAGCTGCACTTCTGGTCGTATCTGTACTGCTGACCATCGTGGGTACGCTCAAGCTTCGCAGCTCCTATGAGGCTACCGTTGAGGAGGAACTCAAGGCAACCTGCAATCATCTGGATGTATTCCTGGAGGAGGCCTATCACGGCAGCTGGACTGTTGATGTCAACAACGAGATAGTTATAAACGGCTATAACAGACATGAGGAACTCACTGCCGATCTGGACAAGCTCAAGGAAATGACAGGTATTGATTATACTATCTTCATCGGAAAGACCAGGAGGATTACCACACTGACAAAGGCCGGGACAAGCGAAAGGATCACGGGTACCGATGCTTCCGATGCCGTAGTCGCCGAGGTGCTTGACGGTGGAAGACAATATCTGGCCAAAAATATTGATATAGCGGGAAGGAAATATTACGGATACTATGTGCCCCTCACAAATTCCAGCGGGGTCATAAACGGTATGATCTTCAGCGGTAGACCGACAGACGATATTTCAGCCAACACCCGCAATGCCGTATTTACCATGGGAGGCATAGCCATCGTCTTTCTGATTCTGGCGATTCCCCTTGCTGTGCTCATCGAAAGGAGGATCAGCGGGGCCATGCTTTCTCTGGAGGAATCCATCCTCGGACTTGCTGACGGTGATCTGAACGTGGAGATAGAGGACAGGACCTACAACAGAAAGGACGAGATCGGAATTATCGCCGAAAGCACCGTTCATCTGAGGGACAAGCTGAGAGAGATCATCGGTGATGCAAAGCAGATGTCGGAGGAGGTCACAAGCTCCGGTGACGAACTTTCGGGATCCGCATCCCAGGCGGCAGATGCGTCCGGGCAGGTCAGCTCAGCGGTTGAGGAGATATCAAAGGGAGCCATATC
>CAMVDF010000110.1 GCA_947166195.1 uncultured Lachnospiraceae bacterium | reverse complement strand
TTGTCGGTTTCCGGGGGGGGGGCGCGCGGCGGGATGACGGCAGACGAGTGTGATACCTGAGACTGGAGTTCAGACGTGTGCCCTGGGTTGCGCGGCGATATCCATGGGATTTTCAAAGCAGCGGCCCCGCGGGATTTTAGCTTTTGTCGATTTCCGGGGGGGGGCGCGCGGCGGAATCCCGGAAGTCACTTGTTGTAACACAGAACCGTCCCCATGATTGACCCCTGATTGATGCGGCGATATCCATGGGATTTTCAAAGCAGCTGCCCCGCGGGATTTTATGACATGCAACAGGAGGAAATATTATGGAAAGATCATATGATGTGGCAGCGTTGGGTGAACTGCTCATAGACATGACGATGAACGGAAAATCCCGGCAGGGAAATGTGCTCTATGAGGCAAATCCGGGAGGAGCGCCATGCAATGTTCTTGCGATGCTTGAAAAGCTCGGACGCAGGACCGTCTTCATAGGTAAGGTCGGAGACGATATATTCGGTCATGAGCTGAAGGAAGTCCTTGATGAAGTCGGGATAGACTCCAAAGGTCTTATTATGGACAGCAATGTCCGCACGACACTGGCGTTTGTAAAGACCTTTGAAGACGGCGACAGGGACTTTTCGTTTTATCGAAATCCGGGGGCCGACATGATGCTTTCAAAAGAAGATGTTGATACCGGGCTCATCGCCTCGGCAAAGATCTTTCATTTCGGAACACTGTCCATGACGCACGAGCCGGCAAGGTCGGCAACGCTTTTTGCACTTGATGCGGCCAAAAGCGCAGGGTGCCTCATATCCTTTGATCCGAATATTAGAGAGCCACTTTGGGACAGTATGGATGAAGCAAAGGAGCAGGTCCTTGCAGGCATGGGATATTGCGACATACTCAAGATCTCGGATAATGAGATAACATGGCTGACAGGCATTGACGACTACACGGAGGGTGTCAAATGGATCCTTTCCCGTTATGATATCCGCCTGATCACTGTGTCTTTGGGCAGAAACGGGAGCCTGGCATTTTATAGGAGAAGCCCCTCCGATCCCGGATTTATCAAAGCCGGAGCAAAACCCTTTCTCAGGGAGGATACCATCGAGACAACGGGTGCCGGCGATACCTTCGGCGGATGCGTTCTGGATTTTATTATCGAAAAGGGTCTTGAAGGCCTTGATGAGCAGGATCTGGGGGAAATGCTTAAGTTTGCAAACGCAGCTGCATCCATAATAACAACGAGACGGGGAGCCCTTCGTGTCATGCCAAAGCCTGAAGAGATAAAGGCTTTGCTTGGCTGACAAATATTTAAGGAACAAAAAAGGGATATGATCATGAATAAATACATAATAGATACAGATGAAAACAAAGAGTATATGAAGGAGCTGCGCAACGACCTGCTCTCCTTCGGACACAAAGCCGTATCACCGGAAGGCGGAGCATATTATCTCGGGGATGATGGTACGCCCTGGCGGGACAGACCGCGCCAGACCTGGATCACCTGTCGCATGGCGCATGTGTACAGCTTAGGAGAGATGCTTGGCCACAAAGGGAGCAGACAGATCGCACAGGCCATGATCGGAGGGCTTTGCGGTGAGCTTCATGATAATAAAAACGGAGGCTGGTATGCCGGAATAAACGCTGACGGCAGCATCATCCCGGGGAAGCAGTGTTATGCGCACGCCTTTGTTATACTTGCTGCATGCTCTGCCAGTCTCATTCATATTAATGGGGCGAAAGAACTGCTGGCGGATGCACTTGAAGTATATGACCGGTGGTTCTGGGATGAAAAGGAAGGGCTGGCCGTTGATACCTGGGATACGGATTTTGCCGTGCTTGAAGATTACAGAGGCATCAACGCAAATATGCATACCGTCGAGGCTTTTCTGGCAGCGGCGGATGTTTTGCATGATGAAAAATACAGGGTGAGGGCAGGACGCATCATCGACCGGGTCATCGGCTGGGCACAGGAAAACAACCGGCGGATCCCGGAGCATTTCACAAAGGACTGGAAGGCCGACCTCATGCTGAACCGGGACAAACCCGATGACCCCTTCAAGCCCTTCGGAGCCACGCCCGGCCACGGCATTGAATGGGCGAGACTGATATCGCAGTATGCGCTTTCCGCCTGCGCAGACGACAGAGAAAAGAGAGCAGGGTTTACAGATGCTGCACAGCAGCTGTACGACCGCGCTATAAGGGATGCCTGGGCTGCCGACGGTGCCCCCGGTATCTGCTATACAACAGACTGGGAGGGAAAACCCGTCGTACATGACAGGATGCACTGGACACTTGCGGAAGCCATCAATACATCCGCGGTACTCTACCGGATCACAGGCCTTGACAGATATGCCGACGACTATGCCATGTTCATGCAATATCTCGATGAAAAGGTGGCGGATCACAAAAACGGATCATGGTTTCACCAGCTGGACCGCACCAACCGGCTCAAAGAAACGGTCTGGCCCGGAAAATCGGATCTGTATCACGCCCTCCAGGCGACGCTTATTCCATATAATAAAAACGCCGGACTGTCCATAGCTCCGGCCGTCGATCAACTCAATCAGGGCAATCAGGGGACGGTTCTCTGATTGATTGGGACAGGTGATTGGGACAGGGGACGTTTCTCTGTCCCACTTTTATGTCAACTTGCTGAGGCAGTGATCGGATATATGTTTTGTTCACGGCTCGTCCAGTTCTAAACTCATCCTGCGTCTGATAATCAAAATTTTGGAGGCCCCGTTCTGCGCGGAAAGCATGCGCAGCCGGTGTGCTCCAAAATTTATCAGACTTGGATTCGTTAAGAACTGACGGCTTATTGTTCACAAAAACATATATCCGATTCACTGCCCATATAGATTTACATAAAAGTGGGACAGAGAAACGTCCCCTGTCCCACAATCCGTTGACAAAATAAAAACACCACGGTAAAATTGAGAACGGTTTTCAAATTCACGGGAAGATTAAAGCTGGATCAGAGTGTACCGTATTCTGCATGTTACATGAAAGATCGATCTGGAGCAGGTGGAAATGAGCAGTTCTGAGATAATAAGGACAAAGAGGATCGTATCAGGTATCATTGCGTTTTTGATGCTTGTTATCATGCTGTGCGCTCATATCTATATAGCTGCCGAAGCTGATCATGATTGCGAGGGTGGGGATTGTCCTGTCTGTGCCTGCATCCGGCAGTGTGAGAGTATGATCGATCAGGTCAGTAACGGGACGCTCATGCAGCTATCCGTTCTTATTCCACTGCTGTTTCTGATCTTCCTGACTTTTCTGCCCGAATATCTGATCCTGGCGGAAACTCCTGTTTTGTTAAAAGTCCGGCTGAACAATTGAACAGCCTTCATATACCGGCAGGCTGTGCCCTGTTTTTCATGAAATAAACTATCATATGGAGGTGTACTGTGAAAAAATTAATTTCTATAATAAGTGCAGTCATATTTCTGACTGTATCTCTTTGTGGCTGCGGAAGTATTAATGAGGCAGCTGCAAAAGGCAGCAGCAGGATCAGTATCGTGACAACGATCTTCCCTGAATATGACTGGGTAATGAACATACTTGGAAACAATCCGGCGAATGCAGAGGTGACCATGCTGCTTGATAATGGTGTCGATCTGCACAGTTATCAGCCGACAGCTGAGGATATCCTCAGGATATCAGCCTGTGATCTTTTTATCTATGTCGGAGGTGAGTCCGATGAATGGGTGGAGGATGCCCTGAAAGAGGCGATAAATAAAGATATGATCGTCATCAACCTTCTCGATGAACTTGGAGATTCCGTAAAGGAAGAGGAAGTGGTTGAAGGAATGCAGGAAGACGGGCATGAACATGATCACGAGGAAGACGGGGATCACGAAGAAGACGGGGATCATGAGGAAGGTGAAGATCACGAAGAGGATGAACACCATGATCACGAAGAGGAGGGTCCGGAATATGATGAGCATGTGTGGCTTTCTCTCAGGAATGCGTATGTTCTTGTTCAGAGCATTTCGGATGCGCTTGGAAAGATCGATCCGGATAATGCCGGCACATACAGCAGCAATGTTTCTGCATACAAAGATAAGTTAAGCGAACTGGATGAAAAGTATAATAAGACCGTATCTGAAGCTCCAGTAAAAACGGTTCTTTTCGGAGACCGCTTCCCCTTCAGATATCTGACAGATGATTACGGGCTTGATTACTATGCAGCGTTTGTCGGCTGCTCGGCTGAGACGGAAGCCAGCTTTGAAACCATTACCTTCCTTGCCGGGAAGGTGGATGAGCTGGGACTTGAAGCGGTCCTGACAATAGAGGGTGCAGATCATCGTATTGCGGAAACGATCGTACAGAATACGGCAGACAAGGATCAGCAGATCCTCACCATGGATTCCATGCAGTCCACTACATCCCGGGATGTCGCGGGAGGAAGTGATTATCTTTCGATCATGGAGAATAATCTTTCGGTTCTGACAGAGGCGCTTAAAAAGAAGGATTAACTGTTGTCACAGGAGCGTCAAAGGGAGATGTGCACTATTGAAGAAAAAGACAGTTCTTTTGTTATTGTGCCTGATGATCGGGACAATGATACCGGCATGTGCGAACAATGAGGGTAAGGCAGAGAGGATGACAAACCGGACTGCGGGGGTCGATGATGTATTGCAGGCAGGGATCGCCGAGGCAGATAAGGAAAAAGCCGGGATTTCTGATAATGCACCGGTCCCCGAAAAAGCCGTGATTTCAGATAATGTGCCGGTCCCTGAAAAAAACGATGAGACCGGCAGTACTCCTTCAGGAGAGGATGGAATAGATGTTGATCTGACTGCGTTTTCAAGCACGATGGTCTATTCCGAGGTCTACAACATGGTGACAGCACCCGAAGCATATGTAGGAAAAACCGTCAAGATGAAAGGAGCATTCTCTGTTTTCCATGATGAGACTGCTGACGCGAATTATTACGCCTGCATTATTAAGGATGCAATGGCATGCTGTGCCCAGGGCATCGAATTTGAACTGACCGGTGAGTATTCGTATCCGGATGATTATCCGGAAGAGGGTAATGAAGTCTGCGTTGTAGGAGTTTTTGACACATATCAGGAGGGGGAGTTTACTTACTGTACATTAAGAAATGCAAAACTTGTATAGCTGAAGTGTGACAGGGGGACAGTCCCCCTGTCACACCCCCGAAACCGTTATTCCGCACATCGGGGAAACTTCAGTTCAAATGAAGAATTGTCTATATTAAACGAATATGTATATGAGGAATCGACCGAATCGGTGACGACTCCGTTCATGTAGTCCTCATCAAGGAAAGCCTGGTAGGGATCCCATCCGGTGATAACAAGCACGGCCTTGTGTCCCGGTTCAAAGGTATAGGATGTGGGCTGGAGATAGATGGTGTAATCATAATACTGACCCGCCTGCATCTCCTCCTCATGCATCACATAGTCACTTCCGTTGTAGCCGCCTCCGTAATTGGCAAGATCCGTGTGACCGAAGGTGACAAGCTTGGCTGTCGTATTGCTCTTTACAAATTCCCTGACCTTTGTTTTCGGGAGACCGCCGCCGGTTTCCATTGTCCCGACAGTTTTTGAGGGAAGGGTTTCACCCAGCCTTTCCTTGGTCATATATGCCTTGAATTCCGTTTCTTCGTCTATGGTATCCATCAACATGGCAGAAACCACCATACCGTCTGCATCTGTATTTCTGGTAGACATCTTCAGATGGACTTCCGGCACCCCGTAGATGGAATAGTTGTCGGGAAGCTCAAAGACATAGGTTGCCTTGGTGCTCTCCGGCATGGACATATAATAGTTATCCCTTAAAAGTTTTCTGCCAAAGTCATCGGTGGATTCATCATATTTCATATAGTGCGGTGCGATGGCGGTGGTGTCGATATGTGAAATATCATCAGGATTTACCTCCCTGTCATATTCAAATGAATCGTATTCAAACCCGGCCCAGGTATCATAGGTCTTAAAGGAGCCGTCAATATTACTCTGAACGCTTACCGTCGGCATATCCTCGATACCGTTATCCACATCATACAGATAGTGTGACAGCCATTTGTTCATGATATCCTGCCACAGGCTGCCGTTTACGACTATGCCGTTCAGATTATTGTGTCCGTCCTGGTGGAGTACGAGCTTGAAATTCTTTCCGGCTTTCATGAATGCGCGTGCCATAAGGTCAGATTGTTTGGTGGTCACATTGAAATCATTCATGCCATGTACGATGAGAGCCGAGCAGTCGATCTCATCAAAATCCTGGGAATAGTCGCTCCTGGCCCAGATATCGTCGTAGTTTCCGTTTGTGGTATCCTGATCGTTCGACAGCTGCCATAGGAATGATGCGTAGTCGTCATTAATGACAGTCCAGTCATCATCCTCGTAGGCGGCTCCGCTGTTATAGGATGCAAGATGGTTTGCGTATGCAGCCGAAAGGTAAAGGGGAGCTCCCTGGGAATTTGTATAATCATACCATGAGGCTATCCCGGCGAAGGGTATGATGGTCTTCAGACCCTTAACGCCTGTTGTGGCAACCTCAAAGGGGAGGGTGCCTCCGTATGAGCATCCCGTCATGGCAACGTTTCCGTTTGACCAGTCGGCTTCTATCTCAATGTCATTATAGGGGTCGGTGTAGGCAACGCGGTCCCCGGTCAGCCATTCCACAACGCATTTGTGGGCATCCCGCTCAAGGTCAAAGCCGCACAGCTCAAAGCCCTCGGAACCGTAGGTGCCGATCCCGCCGGCTTCAACTACTGCAAAGCCCCTGACAAGAAAATAATCATAGCTGTTTGCATAGCAGTATCCCTCATCCTCCGAGAACGGCACTTCATAATTCCAGCTCTCCGGATCTGCCACGGCAGCTGCCTCCAGGGTGGTCATGCTTCCCTTTGGAGTGCGTTTTTCCCCGGGTTCATAGAGCTTATCATAGTCAAAGGGAACGGGATTCAGGAGAGTGGAACTGTCCATCGAGTGTTCCTCAACGGTACCTGCTCCGTAGGGAGTCGGGTCATAGATGGTCGCCGCCTTGAAGCCTCCCTCCGCTGAAGCACGGGGAATCTGAACCAGAGCCTCCACAAGATCGGCCTTTCCATCGGAATCCGTATCGTGATCGGTTTCGACATATACGCAAAACCGTAAGATGTCACTGCCCTCATTAGTGTAGTCCGAAGCCCGCAGATCTGTATAATCAAGTATGGGCTGAGCCATTCCGTCCGAAAATACCGGTTCTTTTTTACCTGCTTCATCCCCGCCGGGCATTTCTTTTGCTGCAGTCCTGTCATATGCGGGATCAGTGATCTCACAGCCTGAAAGCGCAGTTACGGAAAGCCCTGCGCTGATGATCGAAATGAGAAATCTCTTAAAAAATTTATTCATATGTTTTCATGCCTTTCTGCCGTTTGTTCCTGATCTGCTGTTATCGGCGGACCTTCCGGGAACAGATCCGGTCATTTCTGTATGGTGACGATCGGGTTTCGCTCTGATCATCTTAGCATTCGTTCCTCCCTTTTTCAATGTAGTGTGACAGGGGGACAGCTTGGTTTGTCAACCAAGTGCAACACTTTCTGAATAAA
>CAMVDF010000109.1 GCA_947166195.1 uncultured Lachnospiraceae bacterium | reverse complement strand
AAGGACATCGCCCTTGTCTGCAGTCTTTGCGTTGAACTGCTTTGTGAATTCAACGATGTTCACGCCGTGCTGACCCAGGGCGGGTCCAACAGGCGGTGCAGGTGTAGCCTTGCCGGCTTCAATCTGCAGTTTGATATAGCCTTCTACTTTCTTTGCCATCTGGCGCCTCCTTTATTCTCCCGTGAAAACGGGGTTGTGGTTTGCGGGTGGAGTTCTTCCCTCCCACTATATATATAAGAATTTATATATATCAAAGTTATCTCATCTCATGAGCGAGATCTGGTCAAAACTGATGTCAACAGGCGTTTCCCTTCCAAAGAGCTCCACCATGATGGTCGCTGTCCTCTTGCCTGTATCCATCCTTGCTATCGGACCCACAGTATCCCTCCAGGGACCTGCAACTACCATTACCGTGTCTCCGACATCAAAGTTGATAGCCATATTCTCAACATGAATGCCAAGCGGCTTCATCTCTTCGTCCGAAAGCGGTACCGGCTTGCTTCCCGGTCCGACAAATCCCGTCACTCCCCTGGTATTTCTGACCACGTACCAGGTGTCATCGTCCATTACCATATTTACAAGGACATATCCCGGGAACATCTTTTTTTCCACTTCTTTGCGCTGCCCGTTATCCTTTGTTTCGATAACGGTCTGGGTGGGTACCCGGATCTCCAGTATCCTGTCCTGCATGTTCCGGTTTTCGATGGCCATTTCTATATTGGCTTTGACCTTCTTTTCATATCCGGAATATGTATGTGCCACATACCAGTGTGCTTCTTTATCAGCCATTTATTCCTCCATTACCTGATAAGGAAATTGATACCATATTGAAGTGCCCTGTCTATGACTGCTATGAGTGCTCCCGTAACAATAGAGACCACGACAACAGCAACAGTCTGCTTCATAAGTGTCAATCTGTCAGGCCATACTATCTTTTTAAACTCAGCTTTGACGCCCTTAAAAAACCCCGAAAGCTTTCCGGTGCTTTTTGCTTCTGATTCCGCCATTACAAAACCTCCGTAACTTACTTTGTCTCCTTGTGCAGAGTGTGCTTCTTGCAGAATCTGCAGTACTTGCTTATCTCCATCCTGTCAGGATGAGTCTTCTTGTCCTTTGTAGTGTCATAGTTTCTGTTCTTGCACTCTGTACATGCAAGCGTTATTCTTGTACGCATGTTAACGCTCCTCCATAATTCCCCCGTAAATGAGGGCAAAAAAATAAGACTATATTACCCGTCGTTTCCTAAATATAACACGGCGATAATACACTGTCAACCGGAAATCCTTTTATTTCCTCAATATTATTATTCTTATTTTTTGAAATCCATTATCGCTTCTATGGAAGACATGCAGGCACTCCTGAAACCGTTCTTTTCCAGAGCCTCGACTCCCCGTATGGTTGTTCCGCCGGGAGAACACACTGCATCCTTGAGTTCTCCCGGATGCTTTCCCGTTTCGTAAATGAGCTTTGCGGATCCCATGATCATCCTTGAGACCAGCCTGTATGCCGTAGCTCTGGGAATCCCGTATTTTACCGCGGCATCGGCATAGCTCTCCGCCATCAGATCAACAAAGGCAGGCCCGCATCCGGTCACTGCGCTTCCTATACCCATCAGCTGTGTCGGAAGCTCCTCTATTATACCTATGGAAGAAAAAAGAGCTGTCAGATCCTCTCTCTCCTCCCGGGTCAGGGAATTCGTTTCTTCAAACAGAAAGACTCCCTCGCCGACCATGGCCGGAGTATTCGGCATCACGAACTGCACTCTCACGCTGTCTCCGAGGAGTCTCTTGAATTTGTCAAAGCCCCATCCCGAGGCGATGGATATGACAGCCTTTCCCTTTATGATATCAAGAACTTCCTTTAACGCGCTCTCGATCTGATAGGGCTTGCACGCGATGAAGATCATATCCGACCGGCTCACCAGGCTCTTTACATCATCCGCAGGCCGTATCCCCAGTTTTTCACAGTTTTCAACCAGTTTGTCCCTGTGGGGCGCAAAAGCGCTGATCTTTTCAGGATCCGCTGCTTTTGAGGAGATGAAACCCTCAGCAAGTGCATACGCCATATTTCCCATACCTACAAATCCGATATTTCTCATAATAAAACCTCCTGTTCAGTTTCTTCCGTAACAAAGGTCAGCAGATCCTCGGAAGCCCTTCTCCTGTCATGGCCTCAAGCCTCCTTGTGCCTCCCGTCAAAGTCCTCATATGTACACTTCCGTGTTCTCCCGCTTCTTTCACTTCACCTATCACCGCGGCATTTTTTCCGTATCTGTCTTTTATGATCAGCTCCAGCGCTCTTTCCGCTTCATCTCCGGGCACAAAAAAGACCATTTTTCCTTCGTTACCCATGTATATGGTTTCAAGACCCAAAAGTGAACAGAACCCTGTCACGCTCTCGTTTTCGGGAAGTCTGTCCTCATATATGACTGTCCCTGTCTTTGATGAACCGGCCATTTCCGAAAGGACTGTTGCCAGCCCGCCCCTTGTGACATCCCTCATGGCATGTACATGTATGCCGTTTTCAAACAGAGCTTCAACCATCGACACAAGCGGTGCGTTATCACTTATTATACTGTTTTTTATGTTCATGCGGCTCTTTAATATGGCGGCATGATGCTCTCCCAGGCACCCGGACAGTATCACAGTATCACCCTTTTTTATATTTTCCGCTGATACATTCCGTCCATCCGGAACATATCCGACTCCTGATGTATTTATGAAAAGGCCGCCTCTTCCTTCGGTCACCTTGGTATCACCCGCAACTATGCTCACACCTGCTTCCTTTGCGGTATCTGCCATGGATGAAGCTATCCTTTCAAGGGTTTTGATCTCCAGTCCCTCCTGGAGGATGAATCCGCAGGTCAGATATCTCGGCTTTGCTCCCGCTGCCAGCAGGTCGTTTACCGTCCCGCATACGGAAAGTCTTCCTATATCTCCCCCGTCATATTCTATGGGATCCACCACAAAACTGTCCGTTGTGAGCGCGATCCGCAAGGCGCCTTCAACAACTGCGCTGTCCCCGGCTTTTTTCAACACATCGTTATCAAAATACCGGAAAAAGACATCCTCTATAAGCCCCGATGTGACCCTTCCTCCTCCGCCGTGTGCCTGTGTTATGATCATATACCTGCTCTCCCGTATTCTGAAAAACAGTTTCCTTCGGATGATACCATACATGCACCCCTCGGAGAAAGAGGCGTACATTTTTTCCCAAACAGCGGGCATTCACCGGGTTCCATCCTGCCGGTCAGTATCCTGTCGCAGCAGCACATTTCATCATATTTTTCATCCTTTATCAGTCCATAGCTTCCGGCATCGTATTTTTCATACTCCTTTTTCAGAAAGGATCCCGAATCGGGGATGTTTCCGATCCCCCTCCAGTATGCATCTTTCCTTTCAAAAAACCTGTCGATCTTTTCCTTTGCCCTGGTATTTCCCTCCTTTGTGACAACGGAAGAGTAAAAGTTTCTGACTGATGCTCCCCTGTCTGCAGCCATCTTTACAAGTCCCCATATACCGGACAGTACCTCATCTGCCGTAAAACCCGCCACGGCAAAAGGAACACCGTATTTTTCTGCCGTTTTGCAAAACTCGTCTTCTCCGGTTATGACACTCACGTGACCCGGCGCCAGAAAACCGTCCACTTCGCATCCGTCTGAAAGAAGTTTTTCCATAACAGGCACCATATGCTTCAGGGCCGTCAGAAGCCTCACATTTTCCGTCCCTCCCTCCAGCAATTCTTCAAGAAGGACCGCATAAACAGGCATGGTCGTTTCAAACCCCACAGCGGCAAATACAAAATTTTTTTCTGATTCATTTTGTGCCATGCCGATCACATCAAGAGGAGAATAGACCATCCTGACATCAGCTCCTCTGCCTCTTGCCTCAGACAAAGATCCCCTGCTTCCGGGAACTCTCATCAGATCTCCGAAAGTCACTATCACATTTCCGTCCTCCCCAAGGCTTATGAGCCTGTCGATGTAGGAGGAAGCAGTCACACAGACCGGACAGCCCGGTCCGGAGATGAGACGGATCTTTTGCGATATCATTTCCTTTATGCCATATCTTGCTATCGCAGCCGTATGGCTTCCGCAGACCTCCATCAGCCGAAGGGGTCTTCCGTCATAGTTTTTCAGTTCTTCAAAAATCTTTTCCTTCAAGCCTCTTCAAGCTCCCTGAACAGCTCCTCTATTTTTGAAGCTTCCTCATCACTCACCTTCTGTATGATACAGCCGGCATGGACCAAAACCCTGTCTCCGGGCTTCACATCCACAAGACCTGACGCCGCTTTCACTATATTCCCGGAAAAATCCACATTGGCATATCTCTCATCCACTATTTCCTTCACCGTTCCCGGTATGGCAACGCACATATCAATCCCTCCCGCAGGCTGCATATATCTGTCCAAGCGCCAGTCCTCCGTCTCCCGGCGGCACCTTTTCATTTATATATACTTCATACCCTTTTTCCGAAAGCGCCGGTATTATCATCTTTACCAGCAGTTCGTTTGCAAAGGTCCCTCCTCCGAGGAGAAGCCTGTTTATGCCGTATTCTTCTCCGGTCCCTGCCAGAATCCTGATGATGATATCAGATACGGCAAAATGAATATCATATGCCAGGACTCCGGTATCCGCCCCCTTATCCTTCATCCTGATCAGATCCGCAAAAAGAGCCGGTGTATCTGCCAGGTACCGTCCTTCTTCTTTTATTATGGAAGCCTTCAGTCCGGTGATGCTGCCCTCATGATCTTTTCCGATCATTTCAGCTGCGGCCTCAAGCTTCACCGGACATTCTCCTTCATATGAGTTTGTTTTGCAGATCCCCAGGACAGCGGCGCAGGCATCAAAAAACCGGCCGGCTGAGGAGGACAGGTGTACATTTACATTGTTTTTGAGAGCCTTTGCAACCGCTTCGTACTTTTCGCCGGAAAAGGGATCTTCATCCTTCCTCAAAAGCCCCCTTGAAACAGCTTCATATGTAAAGCACATAGCCGCTTTTTCAGCATCATATGCTATACTGTCTCCTCCCAGCATCCTGACCGGCATCAGACAGCCCGCTCTTTTACAACTGTCCGGATCTTCCGTATCAAAGGTCAGAAACTCTCCGCCCCAGACAGTACCGTCGTCTCCATATCCGGTACCGTCAAAGGCTGCCCCGGCAAATCTTCCTTTCAGACCGTGCTCTGCCGCCACCGATAATAAATGCGCATGGTGATGCTGGACCGTAACCGTATTCTTTTCCTTCAGCTCAGCCGACGAATGATATCCCGGATGCCTGTCCGATACAAAGCTTTCAGGTTTTATTCCCAGCATATCCTGAAGCCGGGAGGCTGCAGCAACCCTGCTTTTTTGTGATTCCGCATCCTCCAGATCCCCGAAATGTCCTCCGGGAAACACCATATCGTCCCTTGCAAAAGCAAAAACCGCCTTCAGATCACCTCCGGCAGCAAAAGTATCCTTTCCTGCCCTCTTTCCTGTCACAATCGGAGCCGGAACCTGTCCCCTTGCCCTGCGCAGGGTTTGGACTGTCTCCCTGTCCTTCAGGCCGATGACCCGGTATATGGGATCATCAAGCGGATTTATGATCTCTCTGTCATTTGACAGGACTATGTCGCAGGCGCCTTCCTCAAGAAAAGACAGAGCCTCTTCGTCCCTGTATACCTGCGGCTGTCCTCTTCTGTTCGCGCTTGTCATTACAAGGGGGATTTTTTCCTCAAGCATCAGCACCTGTATCCCGTCAGCGGGAAGCATGGCTCCGATACACGGACTGTCATCGCATATACCGTCTGCGAGCTTCTTTTTCCCGTTCTTTTTCAAAAGAACTATGGGCCTTTCCGGCGAAGACAGAACTTCCTTTTCTTTTTCCGACACTTCACAATAGTCCCTGATATCACCGATATCCGAAAACATTACCGCAAAAGGCTTGCTTTCCCTGTTTTTGTAGGAACGAAGCTTTTCTGACGCACCGGGCCTTATAGCATCAAAAACAAAATGATATCCGCCGGTATTTTTCACCGCAGCGGTCTTTCCTTCTTTTATGTATCTCATCACAAGCTCAAGGGCTTTCTCTCCGGCAGCAGCCGGTATTGTTCTCCCGTCAGCATCTGCTGTATATGCCTCAAGCCGCGGACCGCATTTATTACACGCTATGGTCTGTGCGTGATGTCTTTTTCCGGCAGAAGTATACTCTTTTTTGCACTCATCACAAAGTCCAAACTCCGTCATGGCAGTGTTTTCTCTGTCGTAGGGAACCGACTTCATGATGGAAAATCTCGGTCCGCAGGATACACAGCTGATGAAAGGATGTCTGTACCTCCTGTTTGCGGGGTCCGTCATCTCCTTCCTGCAATCACTGCAGATACCGATATCCGGCGGGATGAATCTGATCCTCTCAGATCCTTCGTCACTTTTTTCTATACAGAAATCCCCTTCCGGATCGGCATATTTCCTGAACTCCTCACCCGGGATCTCCGAAAGCCGGACCTCATCGATCCTTGCGCCAAAGATTTCCCTGTCATTTCCTTTAATACAGGACAGGCGCCTTTTGAGGGCGCCCGCCGTTTCTTCATCAGTGTACAAATATATGACGGCAGAGGAGCCTTCATTTCTCACATTGCCCCTGATACCCCGTTTTCCGCACAGTTCAAGGATGAAGGGCCTGAAGCCGACACCCTGGACCAGGCCGTATACCGTCATTCTGTAGTATTTGACGGACTGCTCCATTATTCTTTCTTTTCCTCCGCAGCCTTTGCCAGCGCAGCCTTTGCCTCAGCAGCCTTTCTTGCAGCTTCCTTTCTTTTTTCTTCTTCGGCTGCAAGAACTTCGGGAGATTTCGTATATGTATCTTCCTTTTTTTCAGGTCCCGGAGTCTGATATCCCTTTTCCATAAAGAGACATTTCTTCGGACATTTCAGGACACAATAACCGCAGGCTATGCAGTCAAACCTGTCTATGGTCCATGTTCCCGCATTTCTGTCAACTTTCAGAGCACCGTTCGGACATGCCCTGACACACATCCCGCATGAGATACAGTCATCTATGGATATCCTTACATGTCCCCTGCTGCCTTCAGGATAAGCAGGCTCTTCTGCAGGATACATTTTTGTTGCCGGCTTCATGAAAAGATTCTTCAGTGCCTGCGGTGCGTATTTCATCAACGCCATAATAAAACCCTCACCTTTCCGTGCAGCTGATACAGGGATCTATGGTAAGTACCAGCAGACCCACATCCGCGATCTCGGTGTCTTTGAGCATCTCACAAAGAGCGGGGATATTTGCAAAGGTTGGCGTCCTGATCCTCATCCTGTCAAGGATCGGTTTGCCGGAAGCCTTCACATAGTAAAAAGCTTCTCCTCTCGGCTGCTCCACTCTCATAAAGTATTCCCCGTCAGGATTTCCCTTGACGGGAACCTCAAGTTCTTTCTCCTCCGGGATCTTTCCTATAGCTTCCCTGATCAGTTTGATGGACTGAAAAAGTTCCATCATCCTGATGAAGCATCTGGCAAAGCAGTCTCCGTCGTTACTCACTATCGGCACAAAGGAAAGCTCATCATATGCGGCATATCCAAGCAACCGCATATCCCCTCTGAATCC
>CAMVDF010000108.1 GCA_947166195.1 uncultured Lachnospiraceae bacterium | reverse complement strand
GTCGTTTATATTATTTGACTTTTTCTGCCAGATCCAGAGGATCTCGTTTATGCAGGTTTTGAAGGCAACCCTTCGAAAGCTCAGGGCCGGAAATTCCTTTGAAAGATCATATCTGTTTACCACGCCGAATTTCTTGATTGTATAGGCGCTGGTCCCGTCCTCCCAGTGAGGCCTGACCTTTTCGCCCTTCGTGTCGGTGCCGTTTTCCAGTATGTCGATGCACATATCCCTGAATATCTCATCAGCCCTGCTCATTCTTTTTGACCTCTCCTTTACAAAGCTTCACAAAGGTTTCCTCATCAACCGCATCCGACATGAACCTGCCCTGCACATAGTGGACCTTGACCTTTTTGAGCTCGTCCACCATATGCTCATCCTCGACTCCTACGGCCGCAACCTTTTTTCCCATCTTTTTAATAAGTGCGACCAGGGCAAAGCCCGCCTTTTCCATTTCGCCCGAATCCTCGGAAAAGCAGGTGCGAAGCACCTCCCTGTCGATCTTTACCATGGATATGGGAAGAGCCGTGAGTTCCTCAAATCCGCCCATCTTTTTTCCGAACTGGTCAGAGGCTATCTCCACACCGTAGGAGGAGAGCCTGTACAGATTTCTCATGAGGCTTTCCTTTGAAAGCGATACGGAACTCTGGGTTATCTCAAAAATGAAATTGCTGCCGTCAAGGTCATACATCTTCATCAGTTCTATCATGTCATCGGCAAAATTTCTCTGGATGCACTGGGCCGAGGAAAGATTGACTGTTATCTTTTTGATCTTGAGCTTCTTTAAGGGATTCTCGCTCACGAACCTGCACACGCCCTCAAATATCCTGAATCCCATTCGCAGGATGATACCGCTTCTTTCTGCCACGGGGATGATATCATCGTTTACGATGAACTCGCCGTTTGCATTCCTCACTCTTGCCAGGGCTTCCGCACCGAATATCTTTCCGGTCCTCAGATCATATATGGGCTGGTAAAATACCTCGATGTTATTATTTTCCATAGCCTCAAGGAGCATGTTTTCAAGCAGATCCTTCTGCTCCTTTTCCTTGATGTCGTTCGGACCTATGACCATGTAATCCTTGCGTCCATTCTCCTTCATCTCGGTCGCAAAAAACCTCAGTGTGCTGATCACGTCATCAGCGGAGGTATAGGGTATGTTTTCCTTCGGGAAGGTGATGATGGTCGGATTGAGCTCAACCTTGATGGTATCTATGCTCCACAGCGACATCAGATCCTGCCTGATGGCAAAGACCTCGTTCTCAAAGCTGGCGTTGCCGTCAAACACGATGATGAAATCCATCTCCTCCGTATTGAACACCGCCCTCTTTTTTGAGCCCTCAAGGTAAGTCACAAGAGACTTCATGAGCTTATGAAAGACATCATCTCCGTAAACATCCTTAAAAAAACGCGATCCCGCAAGGTTCAGGTTCATGAGTGATACCTGCTTGCCCTCACTATAGATACCGTCAAGATATTTGACCAGAGCCTTGATGTTGAAGGTCTCCGTATCCTTGTCCGTATAGCTGCTGGGATCCTCAAGCCTCAGGTAGATATACACCATTCCTATTGCCACGGTGACGCTGGCAATGAGATGAATCCGGTTGAAATTCTGAAAGACTGCAGCAATGGTCATTGCCAGACAGAATATGGCTATCGCATTGATGCGGGAGTGATCGATCTTCTTTCTGAAGATGACGATATAAACACAACTCAAAACCAGATAGACAAGTCCGACCGCCGCACCGATATCGGTTGCATAACCATAGGAATAGATGCTCCTTACATCCACATGGAATTCAAGCGGAAGTACGTAGATGGCCGGGATGGCCAGCATTTCAAGGAGCAAATATCCGAAGAGCCCGCTTCTTTTCAACACCGCTCCCCCGTAGATCTCGGTCAGGGTGTAAAAGAACGCCATGGCAGCCACCAGTGTCAGACTGACTATGTAGGTCTTGCAGACGAACATGTTCAGATCTTCGGATATCCTTCTGTCATTGACCTTGTTGATGGTATATACGGACCATATATCAAAAATGATGCTTACAGCTACGGAAACAGACAGCAGTTCAAAAGAGAAATCCGCCATCAGGCCGATCTTTTTCCTCGTGGAATTCATTATTATGATCATTAACGCAAGCACCAGCCCGATAACCTGCATCTGAACATTGAGATTGATCATACCCTTTCCCCCGAAAGAAACGTTCGTTTCCTTGCACATTTTTTGACATCTTATTATAATACAAAAAGATGTCAGGGTCAAAAGGTCCTGAACCTGATCGATCCTAAATTTATCACCAGACACAAAACAGGGAGGAAATTTTTTTGATAGCTGCAAACAATGTCACCTACAGAGTAGGAAAAAAAGCACTTTTTGAGGATGTAAACATCAAGTTCACCGAAGGGAACTGCTATGGTCTGATAGGCGCAAACGGCGCGGGAAAATCCACTTTCCTGAAGATACTGAGCGGACAGCTTGAAACAACATCAGGTGAGATCTCCGTCACGCCCGGACAGCGTATCTCCGTACTGGAGCAGGATCACTTCAAATACGATCAGGAAACGGTGCTCGATACCGTTATCATGGGCAACGAGCATCTCTTTGAGATAATGAAGGAAAAGGATGCCATCTACGCCAAGGAGGATTTTTCCGATGAGGACGGAGTCCGGGCCGCGGAGCTTGAGGCTGAATTTGCCGAAATGAACGGATGGGAGGCCGAATCCGATGCCGAAACTCTCCTGAACGGACTTGGCATAGAAACAGAACTTCACAGGTCATTGATGGGTGACCTCAACGGAAACCAGAAGGTCAAGGTCCTCCTTGCCAGGGCGCTTTTCGGAAACCCGGATATCCTGCTCCTTGACGAGCCCACAAACCATCTGGATCTGGATGCGATAGAGTGGCTGGAGGAATTTCTGATAGATTTCGACAATACCGTCATCGTCGTATCCCATGACAGGTACTTCCTCAACAAGGTCTGCACCCAGACTGCCGATATCGATTACGGAAAGATAACCCTCTTTGCGGGAAACTATGATTTCTGGTATGAATCCAGCCAGCTTCTCATCCAGCAGATGAAGGAAGCCAACAAGAAAAAAGAAGAAAAGATAAAGGAGCTGCAGGAATTCATCTCCCGTTTCTCCGCCAACGCTTCAAAATCCAAACAGGCAACCTCGAGGAAAAGAGCTCTCGAAAAGATCGAGCTTGACAACATCAAGCCCTCCTCAAGGAAATATCCCTATATCGATTTCAGGCCGGAGCGCGAGATCGGAAACGAGGTCCTGGCTGTTGAAAACCTGACAAAATACCAGGACGGAAAGATCATCCTCGACAATGTCACCTTCACATTGAGACGTGAGGACAAGGTTGCCCTCATAGGCCCCAATGAGCAGGCCATAACCATGCTTTTCAGGATCCTTTCAGGCGAGGAGGAGCCCGACAGCGGTTCCTACAAATGGGGCGTCACCACCTCCCAGAGCTATTTTCCCAAGGACAACACGGAGGAATTCAACAATGACTATAATATAACCGAATGGCTGACAGGCTATTCCCCGGTAAAGGATGTGACCTATGTCAGAGGCTTCCTCGGCAGGATGCTCTTTCCCGGCGAGGACGGAGTCAAAAAGGTCAGAATACTTTCCGGAGGCGAAAAGGTCAGATGCCTGCTTTCAAAGATGATGATATCCGCATCAAATGTTCTGATGCTTGACGAGCCCACAAACCACCTCGACATGGAATCCATCACGGCTCTCAACAACGGTCTCATCAAATTCCCGGGTGTGGTGCTCTTTTCCTGCCATGATCATCAGTTTGTGGAGACAACCGCAAACCGGATCATGGAGATCAGGCCCGACGGCACCATCATAGACAAGATCACGACCTACGATGAATATCTTGCAACAAATACCGATGCCAGAAAGAACTTCATCTACACCGCGGATATCGAAGACGACGAAAACTGATGACACCAGCTGCGAAGATTAACGGTTTACAGGACGGATCATATGAATATCACCGGTATCATTGCCGAGTTCAATCCCTTGCACAAGGGGCACAGCTACATACTTGAAAGAGCACGAAAGGATGCAGGGTCAGACTGCGTCATAGTGGTGATGAGCGGAGATTTCGTCCAGCGGGGGGCTCCTGCGGTCTGCGGCAAGCATCTGCGCGCAAAGACGGCTTTGATGTCCGGCGCCGATATCGTCATAGAGCTTCCCGTAAAGGCAGCCACCTCCTCTGCCGAATTTTTTGCATCCTCCGGGGTGTTTCTCCTTGAAGCCACCGGCGTTGTCACGGATATGATCTTCGGGGTGGAATCAAACGACAGGGATGCCCTTTCAAAGATAAGCGAGGTCCTTGCCTCCGAACCCGAATCTTACAAGAGTAATCTCAAAGAGGAACTGAAGAAGGGACACACCTTTCCCACTGCCAGACAGGCAGCTCTGCTTCATATCCTCCCAAGGCTGCACGATCTTTCGATCATCATGTCATCACCGAACAACATCCTTGCCATAGAATACCTGAAGGCCTTAAAAAGACTTGATTCAAAGATAAAGCCTCATTTTGTTTCCCGCCTCGGCGCAGGATATCATGACAATCTCATAAGTCCGGTGACTTCATCCGCTCTGGCGATACGTTCCGCATTGATGGAAAGGGACGATATAAAGCCGGTAAAGGGTGAACTGCCGGAACCTGCTTACGAAATCCTTTCTTCCGAATACAAAAAAACCTTTCCGGTCTTTCCGTCGGACATATCCTCCATGCTGAAATACAGACTTATAAATGCGGTTTATGATAAAGAGGATCTGACGCAGTATGCCGGCGTATCCAAAAGCCTGGCAGACAGGATCGCAAAAAAAGCTGTCAGTTTCATGGATATGGATGATCTCATACAAAAACTGAAGACAAAGGATATGACCTACACCCGCATCAGCAGGGCTCTGCTGCACATCCTTCTGGGGATCAGGTCTCCCGAGGAAGTTCTTGATGAGTCAAACTCCTATATCAGGATCCTGGGATTTAAGGAAGAAGCTGCTCCCGTTATAAAGCAGATGAAAGAGAACGCAAAGGTACCCGTTATCTCACGCCCGTCGGATGCAAAGGATGTTCTGTCAGACAGGGCACTGGCCGTTTTCAACGATACCCTGAGGGCCTCTGATATCTATAATAAAACCGTAGAGGAAAAATATAATGCCGTTCTCCCCGGCGACCTTTTGAGAAAGGCCGAAAAGAATGACGGCATCTGTATCTGCTGAAACACCCGGCAGTATTGTTGTCCGTTTCCGTGGTTTAATTCTTGAAGGAATGGATCGGAGCCGGTATCCTGCCCTTCCTGCCCACAAAATCACTGCAGGAAAAACTGTTCACATCCATGATCGGAGCATAACCCAAAAGTCCTCCAAAGCTTGCAGTATCCCCGACTTTTTTTCCTATTACCGGTATTACCCTTACGGCTGTAGTCTTCGCATTCACCATTCCGATGGCCATCTCATCTGCTATGATCCCGGAAATGGTCTCACTCTTTGTATCCCCGGGAATGGCTATCATATCTAGTCCCACTGAACACACACAGGTCATGGCCTCAAGCTTTTCAATGGTGAGTGCACCTGCTTTTGCGGCATCTATCATACCCTGGTCCTCGCTGACGGGTATGAAGGCTCCGGAGAGACCGCCCACATAGCTTGACGCCATAACACCGCCCTTTTTCACATTGTCATTCAAAAGAGCCAGGGCTGCAGTCGTTCCGGGTGCACCGGGCTGTTCGAGTCCGATCTCCTTTAATATATCCGCCACCGAATCTCCTATGGCAGGAGTGGGTGCAAGTGAAAGATCCACTATCCCGAAAGGAACTCCGAGCCTTGACGAGGCTTCCCTTGCCACTAGCTGTCCGGCCCTCGTAACCTTGAAGGCAGTCTTTTTGATGGTCTCACAAAGTACCTCAAAGCTCTCTCCTCTGACTTTTTCAAGCGCAGTCTTTACAACTCCGGGTCCGCTGACGCCCACATTTATGATCTCGTCGGCTTCAGTGACACCGTGAAAGGCACCCGCCATGAAGGGGTTGTCGTCAGGAGCATTGCAAAGCACCACCAGCTTCGTGCATCCGATCGAATCCTTATCCGCAGTCTTCTCTGCAGTCTCCCTGATCACATCTCCCATGAGCCTGACCGCATCCATATTTATGCCCGTCTTTGTGGAACCGGCATTCACGCTCGACATCACGCGTTCGGTTACGGAAAGCGCATCCGGGATGGATCTGATCAAAAGTTCCTCTCCCCTTGTCATACCCTTTGAGACCAGGGCGCTGTACCCTCCCACGAAGTTTACTCCGACTCCTTTTGCGGCTTCGTCCAGCGCTTTTGCGATCTTTACAAAATCAGCGCTTTCCCTGCAGGCAGATGCTCCTATGATCCCTATGGGAGTTACCGATATCCTCTTGTTTACAATCGGGATACCGAATTCCTTTTCTATGGACTGACCGGTTTCAACCAGCTTTTCAGCTTTTTTCCCGATCTTTTCCTTTATTTTTTCGCATAACCTGTCAACGTCAGGATCGATACAGTCGATAAGTGATATACCGAGTGTGATCGTCCTGACGTCAAGGTTTTCCTTTTCGATCATTTTGTTGGTCTCGATGACCTCTTTCATATTGATCATATCATTTCTCCTGCCCGTGCCCGGAATAGTTATACCCTGTGCATTGAATCAAAGATGTCTTCTCTCTGGCAGTGTATCATCACGCCGACCTTTTTCCCGATCTCATCAAGTCCGGTTACCAGATCGGAAAAGCCGCTCTTTGGCTCCGTCACATCAGCGATCATCATCATGTTAAAATACCCGTTCACTATGGTCTGGCTGATATCGAGGATATTTACATTCTGCTCGGCAAGATATGAACACACGCTTGCGATTATACCCACCGTGTCATGTCCTACAACTGTGATAATAGCCTTTTTCATACTGTTAAAAGCTCCGTCCTTTCATTCCTTTTTCCTATCAGCACCCGCAGATCCGAGAATCTGAAGGTATCATCCGACATTGTCATCTCCATCCTGACAGTCTCATATGCAAGTTCTGCCAGATTGTTCTCCTGGCTCAGATGTCCCAGGATGATGTTTTCAAGCTTTGTCCCCAAAAGAGCCACCAGAAACCTGCCGCAGGCATCATTCGAAAGATGTCCCCTGTCTCCGAGTATCCTCTTTTTCAATACATAGGGATACGGGCCTACCTGAAGCATGTTCACATCATGATTTGCCTCAACCAGCACGGTGCCGCAGCCCTTCATAGCATTTACCGTATAATCATCATATTTGCCCAGATCCGTGATCACTCCCACGGACTTTCCCTTATTATCAAGTCTGAAGGCCACGGGCTCAGCCGCATCATGCGATATTTTCACGGGCCTGACGCAGAAATCGCCAAGCATGAAGGTACTGTCCGCCTTGATCTCATGAAACAGTTCCCCCGGGATGGCCGAAAATTTCGGCATCCTTCTGATCGCCTCTATGGTTCCTTTTGTAGCGTAAATCGGGATTTCGTGTTTTTTGGAAATAACTGAAAGACCGTTTATGTGATCGGTATGCTCGTGGGTCACAAGAATCCCCGTCATATCCGAAGTCGTCA
>CAMVDF010000107.1 GCA_947166195.1 uncultured Lachnospiraceae bacterium | reverse complement strand
ACAAGCATTCGACCGGCGGAGTCGGGGACAAGGTGACACTGATTGCGGCTCCTGTCGTTGCAGCCCTTGGAGTACCGGTTGCAAAGATGAGCGGCAGGGGGCTGGGTTTTACCGGAGGCACCATAGACAAACTTGAAAGTATCCCGGGTTTCAGGACCGATATTTCCGAAGAGGAATTCATCAGGTTTGTAAACACGGACGGTATATCCATTATGTCCCAGACAGCAGAACTTGCGCCGGCAGACAGGCTTTTGTACGCCCTGAGGGACGTGACCGGGACAGTGGACAGCATACCCCTCATCGCATCAAGCATCATGAGCAAAAAGATCGCTTCCGGGGCGGATGCCATAGTTCTGGATGTGACCGTGGGGAGCGGAGCCTTCATGAAGACCGAAGAGGAAGCGCGAAAGCTTGCCTCCTGCATGGTCAGGATCGGAAAGATGGCAGGGCTTGAAACGAGAGCTCTCATCACCGATATGGATGAGCCTCTGGGAAGCCTCATCGGAAACAGCCTTGAGGTTGTGGAGGCCATAGAGGTGTTAAAGGGCAAAGGCCCGGAAGATACAAGAGAAGTGAGCTTTGAGATCGCATCCCAGATGCTGCTTGCGGGAGGCAGGGCAAAGGACAGGGATGAGGCAAAGGCTCTGATAGACGGCTGCATCAGTGACGGAAGTGCTCTCAGGACACTTTGCAGACTGATCGAAAACCAGGGCGGAAATGCATCGGTGACGGATGATAAGTCACTTTTCAAAAAGGCCGGCATAATAAAGGATCTTGTTGCACAGGAGGATGGCTTCGTAAATGCCATACACTGTGAAAAGGCAGGCAACTGCGTGAAGCTTCTGGGAGGCGGCAGGCAGGTGAAGGGAGAGGAGATCGATCCTTCGGTTGGAATTGAACTTTTGAAGAAAAAGGGAGATCCGGTAAATAAGGGAGAGGTGCTGGCAAGGATTTTTGCGTGTGATGCAGAAAAACTTGAAGGTGCGGAAAAACTGCTTTCCGAAGCCTATGTCATCGGAAGGGAGAAAGTACGGAAAGGTCCCCTGATACTGGGGATCATCAGCTGATCATATGATCGAGACCATAGAGATAGATCAAAATGATAATGTTCATATCCAGAGTGTTTTCGGAAATCTCGACAGAAATGTCAAACTGATCGAGAAGCATTTCGGAGTGTCCGTATTCATGAGAAAGAACACTCTCTACATAGACGGGAAGGAAGAGGATACACAAAAAGCAAAGAGAGTGATAGACGAACTGCTGGCGCTTTCAAAAAACGGCGCCCGGATAGAGGAACAGAAGGTCAGATATACCATGGAGCTTGCAGACGAAAGATCAAAGGATTCCCTTCTTGAGATAGACAAGGAGGTGATCTGCCATACTGTCATGGGAAAGCCGGTGAAGCCAAAGACTGCCGGACAAAAGGCGTATACGGATGCCATCGAAGAAAAGATGATCGTCTTTGGCATAGGTCCTGCAGGAACGGGAAAGACCTATCTGGCAATGGCAAAGGCCATAACTGCTTTCAAAAATGAAGAGGTATCAAGGATAATACTGACCAGGCCTGCCATTGAGGCGGGAGAAAAGCTCGGCTTCCTGCCGGGTGATCTGCAGAGCAAGGTGGATCCGTATCTGAGACCCCTCTATGATGCCCTCTACCAGATCATGGGGGCAGAGAGCTTTCAAAAGAACATGGAAAAGGGAGCCATAGAAGTGGCACCCCTTGCCTATATGAGAGGCAGGACCCTGGACAATGCCTACATCATCCTGGACGAGGCCCAGAACACGACTCCCGCCCAGATGAAGATGTTCCTGACCAGGATCGGCTTCGGGTCAAAGGTTGTCATCACGGGAGACAAGACACAAAAGGATCTGGCCCCGGGCAGCGCTTCAGGACTTGATATCGCCGAGACTGTATTAAAAAAGATACCCGACATAGGTTTCATATACCTGACATCAAAGGATGTTGTCAGGCATCCTCTGGTACAGCAGATAGTGAAGGCCTACGAGGAATTTGACAAGGACAAGGAAAAAAAGGCAAAGAATGGAAGAAAACAGCGTAAACAGATCTGACAGAAAAAAAGGCATCAACAGTTTTTTCATATGTGAACTTCTGCTGACACTTGCGGCACCGGTTTTTGTACTCGTTTTGATGCTTGTGATGCAAAGCGGGGCAACTGCCATGATAAAGGGGCTTGTCAGTCTCTTTGTTCTGTCTGCGGGACTGGCCTTTGTGCTCTACAGGTCAGTCAGGACAAAGGATCTTTTGTATGACAATCTCGTAAATATGAACAGGTTTCTGATCTCATACACAGCCTGTGCACTGCTTGCGGCCCTTTCTGCCATCCTTCCGGAATTCATCGTTCCCGTTGCGGCTCTGGGCTTTATCTGTGCGGTTCTGTCAAATGCGTATACGGGCATCTTTTGCAGTCTGATCTTCTGTGCAATGCCGCTTTTTGTAAACGGCAAAAGCTTTGAGTATTTCCTTTTCAGCTTTGCGACCTGCCTTGCGGTGATCCTTCTCATTCTGATCGGACGGGACATCCGTGAAAAAACCGCTGCGGGCCTTGTGATCTTTTCCCTGGTTTATATAACCCTTTATACGGCGGTGATCGTGCTGAAAAGGACTGACATAGTTCCTTCCGTCATCATAAATCCCGCTGCGGGACTGATCTTTGATATCATCATCATCAGTCTGACGGTATACGGAGTCAGAAAGAACATCATTCTGGCAAATGAGGAAAAATATGACAGGATAGTGGATCCGGAGCATCCGCTTATTTTGGAACTGAAGGAAAAGGACAAAAAGGAATACAAGCGTTCCATACATACCGCTTACATCTGTGACAGGCTTTCGGACAAGCTGGGCTTTGACAGGGCGCTGATGAAGGGTGCGGGATTTTATCACAGGATCGGAGTCCTTTCGAACAATAATATGAGCATAGCCGATGCCACGGTGCATATGGTAAAAAGAGAGAATTTTCCGTGGCCGATGATAAAGATACTTGAGCAGTACGGAAATGAAAGCCTTGAGGAGATCCCTCCCGAGGCATCCCTGCTCTGCATAGCGGACACGGTGATAAATGAGGTCCTGGTCCGTATGGAAAAGGGAGAAGAGGATATCGATTATGAAAAGCTGATAGACAGGGTGATCAATTCCCTCATAGGCTCGAGGAACGGCAGACTTCAGAAATCGGGTCTGAAGATCCAGCATCTGTACCGTATCAGAAAGTACCTGAAAGAGGAGAAACTCTATTATGACTTTCTGCGTTGAGGCCGACGAGGCCGCAGGAGAAAGCGGTCTGGATATTGAGGCTCTGTTTGATCTGTGCGCGAGGAGGGCCCTTCATTTTACCGGGTGTCCCTTTGAGTGCGAGGTGGACCTGACGGTAACCACCGATGAGGAGATCAGAAAGCTCAACAGTAAGTACCGGGGGATCGACAGGGCTACGGATGTGCTGTCCTTTCCCATGCTTGAGTTTGAGGAACCGGGCAGATTTGATATCGATGAGGACATGAAAGCGGAGTGTTTTGACCCTGAAAAAGACGAGCTGATGCTCGGGAGCATTGTCATCAGTCTTGAGCGCGCAGTCAGTCAGGCGCGCGATTTCGGGCACAGTCTCAAAAGAGAAATGGCTTTTCTTATCGTGCATAGTATGCTACACTTACAGGGATTTGACCATATTGAAGAAAATGACAGGATCGTCATGGAAAAGGCACAGGAGGAGATCCTGGACGATCTTGAGATAACAAGGGAGGCAGCTCTTGAAGAATAAGTTTATCATAACCTTATGTGCGCTGTTCATGTGCACTTGTTTTTTTGCCTGCGGCAAGGACAGTACGGCAGAAACCGTCGATCCTGCAGAACCTGAGGTGACGGATCCCGGTGCCTACGAGGATTTTGAGCAGTCCGTTTCGGAAAATACCGAAGTCGTGCCCGAAAAACAGGAAGGTACCATCGATACGGAGTATGACTATGTTTCCGCCTATGACTCCGAAAGGGAAAGGCAGGGGGACGAGGTCAGAAGTTATCTGACCGGACGTTTTGTTCCTGCGGCCATTGGTGACAGGAGACCGGTCGCCGTGATGTTAAACAATATCAAAGATGCCCAGCCCATGACCGGAGTGAGCTTTGCCGATGTCATTTATGAATGTGTTGTGGAAGGTGCGCTTACCCGTATGATGGGTATCTTTGAAAACTATGATGATCTTGAAAAGATAGGATCTGTCCGCAGCTGCAGGAACTATTTCGTTTATTATGCTCTTGAGTATGATGCCATCTATTGCCACTACGGGCAGTCAAGCTATGCGGTGCCCCTGCTTGAGGAGCCTTTTGTGGACAATTTAAGCGGTCTTTCATCCATAGGAAATACCGTATATTACAGGACCACCGACAGACAGGCGCCCCACAATGCCTATGCCAGCGCAAAGGGTATCAAAAAGGGCATAGAGACGCTGGGGTATGATACTGCCTACAGTCCCGATTACAAGGGGAAATTCACCTTTGCACGCGATGATGACGAGATCATCCCGGATTCCATAGATTCATATGATGCCACTCATGTTGAGCCCGGATACCGCATAAACAAACCCTGGTTTGAATACAATGAAAAAGATAAAAAATACTACAGGTTCCAGTACGGGGGACCCCAGATAGATGATATGAATGACGAGCAGCTTGCAGTCGACAATATCATCCTGCAGTATTCCAAGTGGACCCAGGTGGATGATAACGGTTATCTCGGCTTTGACTGTCATATGGGAGGCAAGATGACCTATATCACGAGAGGAAAAGCCAGAGACGGCGCGTGGATCAGATTCGATGAGGATACAGGCGCAGCAAGGTATTTTGACAATGAAGGCAAGGAGATAGTCATCAATCAGGGAAAGACCTGGGTTGAGATAATCCAGGATACCGAGGGTGACAAGGTTAAGGTCAACTGATAATGCCCGCAAGATCAGGGAAGAAAAAGAGCTCCAATTTCATAGTCCAGGGTGGCATTCTCGCCGCTGCCGGGATAGTGACCAGGCTCATCGGGATGATATACCGCATCCCGGTCACAAATATAATCGGGGATAAGGGCAACGGCTATTATTCCTCGGCTTACTATGTATATAACATCATGCTGCTGATCTCAAGCTACAGTCTTCCGCTTGCGGTTTCAAAGGTCGTATCGGCCAGGCTTTCAAAAAACCAGTACAAAAATGCCGCCAGGTATTTCAAGGGCGGTCTGATATTTGCGCTGATATCGGGCGGGATAGTATGCTTTGCGGTGTTCTTCGGCGCGGATCTTTTTGCATCCCTGCTGAAGGAACCTTTGAGCGCCATCGCTTTGCGTATTTTTGCTCCGACTTTGATGGTCGTTGCCATCATGGGAGTATTCAGAGGCTATTTCCAGGGCATGGGGACCATGGTACCCACTGCCGTGTCACAGATCATAGAGCAGATAATAAATGCGATCGTAAGCATCATAGCCGCAAAAGCACTTTTTGATTATGGAAAGAAGGCATCGGCTCTCCTTAGAAATGATGATCTTTCCTATGCCTACGGCGCGGCGGGGAGTACGCTTGGCACGAGCGTGGGTGCCTTTGTGGCTCTTCTTTTTCTCGTTATACTGTTCTTTCTGATCAGCGGACGGCTCAGGAAGAGGATGGATGAGGATGAAACGAAATATACCGAAAGTTATTCCGAGGTCCTCAGGATCATCCTTTTGACGGTGTTTCCCGTGATCCTCAGTACTGCGATCTACAATATCAATGACATCCTTGACAACTATATCTTTAACAGCATTATGACGGCAAAGGGCCTGGGTGCCGAAAAAACTGCCATCTGGGGCATATATACGGGAAAATCGAAGCTTTTGCTCAATGTCCCCATAGCCCTTTCAAATTCCATCAGCGCATCCACCGTGCCTGCCCTTGCATCCTGTATAGCATCCGACAATATCAGGGGAGCGAGAAAGAGGGTATCGGCTGCCATGAGATTTACGATGATACTGTCCTTTCCTTGTGCGGTGGGACTTTTCATCCTGGCAGATCCTGTGATCGCGATCCTCTTTCACGGGGATCCGGGACCTGCAAGCGATCTTTTGAGAGCAGGCGCCCTGATGATCATCTTTTATTCGGCATCCACATTATCAAACGGGATGCTTCAGGGCATAGGACGGATGAAGGTACCGGTCATCAATTCCGTGATCTCTCTTGTGATACATGTGGTGCTTCTTGTGATCCTCATGAACAGGTTTGAACTGGGCATTTATGCCGTTGTGATCTCATCGATCGTCTTTGCCGCCTGCATGTGTGTATTAAACGGCCTCGGGCTGAAGCTGGCCATGAACTACAGGCAGGAGCTCTATACCACCTTTGCCGTTCCAGCAATGTCCGCAGGCATAATGGGTATAGTGATATTTCTCATCACTCTTTTCATGAAGGATGCAAACAAGCTGGCCACCGTGCTGGTCTCCCTTTTTGTCGGAGCCATAGTCTACTGCCTGCTGATCCTGAAATTAAAAGGAGTCAGGGAAGCTGAGCTCTATGATCTGCCGATGGGCGGAAGGATAGTCAGGATCGCCAAAAAGATAAATCTCATGTAGGAAAAGGATATGGGAAAGAAAACAGCAGTGATCGGAGCCGGAGCATCAGGGATCATGGCTGCCATAAGCGCAGCATCCTGCGGCTGCAGTGTCACCATATATGAACATACCGGACAGGCCGGAAAAAAACTTCTGCTTACCGGAAACGGGAAATGCAACTTCACAAACCGTGACATGGATGTATCACATTTTCATTCGGGTACATCAAGGGGCCATATAGAAGGAGTCCTCAAACGGTTTTCCGGTGGGGATCTTATCACCTTTCTGTCAGATCTGGGATTGCTGACAAAGGAAAAAAACGGATGCGTATATCCTTTTACCGATATGTCCTCAACCGTTCTTTCCCTCCTGAAGCATGAACTTGAAAGGCTTGGGGTAAAGGTGGTCTTTGATCATCACATCGGGTGGTCGGATGACCTTTTTTTGACGGACGGAAACAGATATGACAGGGTGATCCTTGCCATGGGCGGAAAGAGTTTTCCAAAGACCGGGTCTGACGGCTCCGGATTTGAGCTGCTTCAAAAGATGGGGTGCGATCTTCAAAAGGTTCTGCCTGCCCTGACACCCGTTTCCGTAAATGAGGATCTGTCACAGTTAAAGGGCGTCAGATGCAGGGCGAAGCTGAAACTTTTTGTAAACGGCAGATGTGTGCAGGCTTCGGAAGGTGAGCTTCAGCCCTATGAGGAAGGCCTTTCCGGGATCTGTGCCATGGACATCTCGGGACTTTGCATCAGGGCGCTTGACCGGGGGGATGATGCATATATCCTCTGTGATCTTATGCCCCATATGGATGAAAAACAGCTTGAAGCTTATCTTTTGCGCATGAGGGAGGAGTTTCCCGAAAGGGGGGATATGGGACTCTTTGAAGGTCTGTTCTCCCCGAAGCTTTCAAGGTATTTATTACACCCCCTCGATTCCCGCAAAGAAAGCTTCATAAAGGATGCCGTCGATACCATAAAGCGCCATCGTTTTGATCCTGTCAAAAAGATGTGTGACGATCTTTCAAGGGCCCAGACGGTAAGCGGAGGACTTTCGTTTTCGGAGGTCGATGAGAATCTGATGTTAAAAAAATATCCCGGGATCCATGTCTGCGGGGAGCTGCTTGATGTGTTCGGGGACTGCGGAGGTTACAACCTGCAGTGGGCATTCAGCAGCGGATATGTGGCAGGAAAGCTTT
>CAMVDF010000106.1 GCA_947166195.1 uncultured Lachnospiraceae bacterium | reverse complement strand
ATTTTTTATTTTTTTTATTTTTTTTTGTAAATTATTTTTTTATTAATTTTATATAGGAGGAGCCATCAGGGACCCTCTTTCCGGCAGATCCTATGTATATCAGGCAATGAGGATCACGGGTGCGGCAGATCCTACCGTTCCGGTGAAGGATACGATGAAGGGAAAGCTTCCTCAAAAGAGACTGGTAAAGGGTGCGGCAGCAGGGTATTCCTCATACGGAAACCAGATAGGCCTGGCCACCGGTTTTGTTCATGAGATCTACCATCCCGGATATGTGGCAAAGAGGATGGAAATAGGCGCAGTCATAGCGGCTGCCAGAAAAGACAATGTCATCAGAAAAGACGCCGCTCCCGGCGATATAGTGATCCTCCTTGGAGGAAGGACCGGCAGGGACGGCATCGGCGGTGCCACAGGTTCGTCAAAGGTACATACAACCTCATCCATCGACACCTGCTCTGCCGAGGTTCAAAAAGGAAATGCTCCCACCGAAAGAAAGCTGCAAAGACTATTCAGGAGGAGAGAGGTCAGTCTCCTCATAAAGGTCTGCAACGATTTCGGAGCTGGCGGAGTATCCGTGGCCATAGGCGAGCTTGCCCGGGGCCTTTCGGTGGAGCTTGACAAAGTCCCCAAAAAATATGCGGGACTTGACGGCACCGAGCTTGCCATCTCCGAATCCCAGGAAAGGATGGCTGTGGTCGTCGATGCAAAGGATGAAAAGGAGTTTATGAAATATGCTGCCGAGGAAAACCTTGAAGCGACCGTGGTTGCAAAGGTCACAAAGGAGCCCCGGCTTGTCCTCAACTGGAGAGGAAAAAAGATAGTCGATATATCAAGGGATTTCCTTGATACGAACGGAGCCCACCAGGAAGCAGACATAGAGGTTGAGGCACCGTCTGAAAAGAATGCCTATTTCAGGGAAGAGATGAGTGTAAATGATGTTGGAAAGAGATGGATCGAAACCGTCTCTGACCTGAACGAGTGCTCCCAGAAAGGTCTGGTGGAGATGTTCGACTCATCCATAGGAGCCGGATCTGTGCTCATGCCCTATGGCGGAGTATATCAGAGCACGCCCACCCAGGTCATGGCAGCAAAGCTTCCCATGGACGAAGGAAGTACCGACACCGTGACCCTCATGAGCTACGGCTTTGACCCCTTCATCTCAAGCTGGAGTCCTTATCACGGAGCAGTATATGCGGTAACTGATTCCATGGCAAAGATAGTGGCAGCGGGAGGCGATTCATCAAAGCTGCATCTGACCTTCCAGGAATACTTCAAGAGGATGACAGAGGACAAAAAGAGATGGAGCGCACCGTTTTCGGCTTTGCTCGGTGCCTTTGATGCACAGATGGAGTACGGCATCGCATCCATCGGCGGCAAGGATTCCATGTCGGGCACCTTTGAGGATATAGATGTACCGCCCACTCTGGTCAGCTTTGCCGTGGGCGTTGAAAAGGGAAAGAACATCATCACACCCGAATTGAAGGAGCCGAAAAATGTGATCGTCAAATTTACCATACCCGTGGATGAATACGATCTGCCCGTTTACAAAGAGGTGAAAAAACTCTATGCGGGGATAACAAAAGCCATCAGAAAGGGCGGCATAGTATCGGCATATGCCCTTGATGAATACGGCATAGCTCCGGCGATCTCAAAGATGGCATTCGGCAACCGCCTGGGAGTGGCACTTTCAAAGGATCTGAAGCCGGAGGAGTTCTTCCTTTCAGAGACCGGAAACATCCTGGCGGAGATCACGCCAAAGGCTTTGAAGGAGCTTTCGGTACCCCATACCGTCATAGGAAAAGTGACAAAGACGGCAGCGATAACATACGGTGATACGAAACTGTCATTGTCATCCGTGAAGGATGCCTATGATGCAACCCTCGAAGGGGTATTCCCAACAAAAGCATACAAGGGAAAGGAGGCCATCCCGGAGATACTCTGTGATGCACCCTCCGTACATATCTGCAGGAACAAGGTCGCAAAGCCAAAGGTCTTCATACCGGTATTTCCGGGCACCAACTGCGAGTATGACTCGGCGCGTGCCTTTGAAAGAGCCGGTGCGCAGGTGGATGTAAAGGTCTTCAAAAACCTCTCATCCTCCGATATCAGGGACTCCGTTGACGAATATGCAAGGAGCATCAGGGATGCCCAGATCATCATGTTCCCGGGCGGCTTCAGTGCAGGCGACGAGCCTGACGGATCGGCAAAGTTTTTTGCCACCGCCTTCAGGAATGAAAAGATCAGCGAAGCCGTGATGGAGCTGCTCGAAAAAAGAGACGGCCTGATCCTCGGCATCTGCAACGGTTTCCAGGCACTCATCAAGCTGGGCCTGGTACCTTACGGCAGGATAATAAAGGCGCAGGAGGATGATTCGCCGACCCTGACCTTCAATACCATAAACCGCCATGTCTCAAAGATGGTTTATACCAAGGTGGTATCCGACAAGTCACCCTGGCTTTTGCAGGCAGGACTCGGAAATGTATATGTGGATCCCGCATCCCACGGTGAAGGAAGGTTTGTGGCACCGAAGGAGTGGCTTGACAGGCTTTTGACCGGCGGACAGATAGCAACCCAGTACTGTGACGCCGAAGGAAACATTTCCATGGATGAATACTGGAACGTGAACGGTTCCTACAATGCGATAGAGGGCATCCTGTCATCGGACGGCAGGGTCTTTGGAAAGATGGCCCATGTCGAAAGACGGGGAGACGGCGTTGCCATAAATATTTACGGCGAGCAGGACATGAAGATATTTGAGTCGGGAACAGAGTACTTTAAGTGATATGGAATGCTATCTTGATAACTCGGCAACTACTGCGGTAGACGAAGAAGTTGCTTCCCTTATGGGGGAGCTGATGACAAAGGGGTTTGGAAATCCTTCAAGCCTCCACAATATCGGTTTTGAAGCGGAAAAGGTTCTCGACGCGGCAAGGAGGGATCTGGCAAAGATCCTCAAATGCCGGGAAAGCGAGCTGATATTTACCTCCGGCGGATCAGAGAGCAACAACCAGGCTCTCACCGGGAGTTTTCTTGCAAACACCAAGAGGGCAAAGCATATAATAACAACGGCCATCGAGCACCCCTCCGTATCGGAGACTCTGGAGTTTCTGAAGTCATACGGCTGCAGGGTCGATATCCTCGGAGTGGACGGCAAAGGCCACATAGATCTGTCGGAGCTTGAAAGTCTCCTGCAGCCTGATACTCTCCTGGTATCCATCATGCATGTAAATAACGAGACCGGTGCGGTCGAGCCCATAGCCGAAGCCGGAAAGCTCATAAAGGAGATATCACCCGGATGTATCTTTCATGTGGATGATGTCCAGGGATTCGGAAAGCTAAGGCTGATCCCAAAGGAGGCCGGGGTGGATCTTTTGTCGGTGAGTGCACACAAGCTGCACGGACCAAAAGGATCCGGGCTTTTGTATGCAAAGACGGGAGTTAAGCTTTCAACGCTCATTTACGGCGGAGGACAGCAGGCGGGACGCAGATCCGGAACGGAAAATGTCCCCGGAGCGGCCGGTCTGGCGCTCAGCGCAAAAAAACTGTACGATGACCTGGATGGTAATTTCAAAAAACTTCAGGAACTCAGGGCGGTCTTATTAGACAACCTTGAAGACCTGGAGGGAATATCGGTAAACGGGGGAGATGCTCCGCACATCATATCCCTGACCGTTCAGGATGTCCGGTCAGAAGTACTGCTGCATGCTCTCGAGCAGAGCGGGATATATGTATCGGCCGGAAGTGCCTGTTCATCACACAAAAAGAACAGTGTTTCAAAAACCCTCACGGCAATGGGTCTTTCCGAAAAGGATGCCTCCTCCACCATCAGGATATCAACAAGTCCGAAAAACACTGAGGAAGAAATGCTGTATACGGCAGATACGATAAAAAAAGAAGTAAAAAACCTGAGGAGATTTGTTCGCAGATAGATATGTTTCATTCATTTTTGATAAAATACGCCGAGATAGGCGTGAAGGGAAAAAACCGGTATCTCTTTGAGGATGCCCTGATACAGCAGATCAAGTACGGACTGCGCGCGGTGCCCGGACATTTTTCGCTTTCAAAGGTGAGCGGCAGGATATATGTGGAATGCCCGGAGGATTATGATTATGACGAGACCGTAAAGGTTCTTTCAAGGGTTTTCGGCATTAGCGCCTTTTGTCCCATGGTCTATGCGGAGGACAAATCCATAGAAGGGATCAAAAAAAAGGTCCTTCAGTACATCCGTGACAATTATGAGGATCCGCATTTTTCCTTCAAGGTGGATACGAGGCGTGCCAACAAGGCATATCCTCTGATCTCCATGGAGGTGGATGCAATGGTGGGAGAGGCTGTTCTTGAGGAATTTCCCGGCACGAGGGTTGATGTCCACGATCCTGAGGAAGTCATCCATATCGAGATCAGGGAGACCATCAACATCTATTCAAAGGTTATAAAGGGTGCGGGAGGCATGCCCATCGGAACCAACGGCAAGGCCATGCTGTTGCTTTCCGGCGGTATAGATTCGCCTGTTGCCGGATACATGACGGCCAAAAGGGGCGTCGTGATAGATGCTGTATATTTTCATGCTCCGCCCTATACCTCGGAAAGGGCAAAGCAAAAGGTGGTGGATCTGGCACGGCTTGTTTCTGATTATGCGGGACCGGTGTATTTGCACATCATCAACTTCACCGATATCCAGATGTACATATATGAAAAGTGTCCTCACGATGAGCTCACCATCATCATGCGCAGATACATGATGAGGATAGCGGAGGAGCTGGCAGTGAGAAACGAATGCCTTGCCCTGGTCACCGGAGAATCCATAGGACAGGTAGCAAGCCAGACCTTAAAGAGTCTTTATGTCACGGATGAGGCTGTGAAGTCCATGCCCGTATTCAGGCCCCTCATAGGCTTTGACAAGCAGGAGATAGTGGATATCTCAGAAAGGATCGGGACCTACGAGACCTCCATCCTTCCCTATGAGGACTGCTGTACCATCTTTGTAGCAAAGCATCCCGTGACCAAGCCGAACCTCAATGTGATAAAAAAGTCCGAGGAAAATCTTTCCGAAAAGATAGATGAGCTTGTAAAGACCGCAATAGATACAGACGAGCTGATCATCGTTGGGAAACACAAAAAGAATGAAGAGTAGGGATCTTTTGAAAGACAGGAATATGCTTTTCTTTTTCGGAGCCGCCATCGGTGTGCTCCTTTTTATCATTACCTACGGAACGGCGATCCTCGATCCCTTCAATGATGCATGGATACTCAGATCTCCGGATATAGACATCAGGCAGCATTATGTGGGTTTTTTGAATTTCTATAATGATTCCTGGACTTTTCCCATAGGAAACACGGATTCCCTGTCATATCCATATCAGGTATCCATAGTCTGGACCGATTCCATCCCGGGAGTCTGCGTGCTTTTGAAGCTTTTCCGTTTCATGCTCCCCCAAACCTTTCAGTTTTTCGGTATCTTTGGTCTGGTGACCTTTGCCTTAAACGGCGCATTTGCAGCCCTCCTCGTATACGAGGTGACAAAAAGCAGGACGGCAGCCATCCTTTCGTGTCCTTTTTTCATCATGAGCTTCACCGTCATACACAGGCTGTATTATCATACAGCTCTTGCAAGCCACTGGATAATCCTGGCGGCCCTCCTCCTGTTTTTTGGGAACAGAAAGTACAACATAAAAAGAGATGCGATGATCTATGCACTCTTTTCCTTTCTCTGTGTATCGATCCATTCGTATTTCCTGCCCATGGCGGGAGGGATACTTCTGATCGACACGATATACATAAACCGGGGGAAAAAGAAGAGCCTGCCCATGCTCATACCGCTGATCTCTTTTTGCGCCGCCGGTCTTTTGTCCCTCTTTGTCTACGGGGCTTTTTCCTCAGGAGTGGAGCATGGCGGCTTTGCCATAGGGGAATTCAATTCAAATCTCAACACTCTGTTTAATTCCCTGGGATACGGTATTCTGCCGGAGCTTCCTCTGGTGCGGGATACCCAGTATGAGGGCTTCGGTTATCTGGGTCTGGGGGTTCTCATCCTCCTTTGCATCAGTCTTGTGTATCTGGCATACAGGGCAGTACGGAAGGGCTTTGAAGGAACGAAACAGTATTTCAGGGACCATATGCGCACCGGTCTTACGATATTGATGGGGCTCTGCTTTGCGGTAGCAGCGGTATTTCCGGAGGCTGGCATAAACAGCATCGTCATCATACCCGATGTGGTCCCGGGAATAATCAAGAGGATGATGGGTATTTTCAGGTCAAACGGCAGGTTCATCTGGCCTTTGATGTACCTTATCATGCTTTCCTGCATATATGTGATCGTCAGGATGACGAAAAAAGCGGCTGTGGCATATGTTCTGATCTGCGCCTGCCTGCTTTTGCAGTCGGCAGATCTGAGATCCTGGGTCATGGAAAAAAGGGAATTTTATACCGCAGAGTACAAATACTGGTGCTATCTTGACAGATACGGTCCGGACAAAGACACCTATGATCATATCGTCATGACCTTTGACAACGGTGACCTCAAGATGGATACGGGGTATTTTGCCTCAAAATACGGCAAGACCATAAACAGGTTTTATTTTGCCAGAGTGATAGACAACAAGATAGAGGATCAGCTGGAGAAATACAGGGAAGCGCTGGCAGCGGGAGATCCCGAGCCGGGATGTATCTACTTCTTTGACAATGAAAGTATCGATGAGTGGGACACGGGGTACCTCACCATCGAAAAACTGGGGGACAACCTCTACCTGGGGTATTGAAGTGGGACAGGGGACGTATCTGTGTCCCACATTTTTTGTTTCTGCAAAGGGCGGCAGGCACCTGTTTTTCTTGCCTGTTTTTTCTCACCTATGATACTAAGAAAACGCCTGAAGTCTATGGAAGGGTACGGGACCGGCCTCCATTCACATCCTTGTTCATCTCGGCCTTGCCGGTACATCCGTGTACCGGCATCCCTGTTATTTGAGCGTTTTCCAAGTATCATTACGGCTCGAAAAAGGGTATCGAAAAACAGATACCTGCCTCCCCTGCGAAAACTTTGGCTGTGTGGGACACAGATACGTCCCCTGTCCCATTCGGTGGGACACAGATACGTCCCCTGTCCCATTCGATGGGACACGAAAAAAGGCGGCCTCAGCCGCCTTTTGGAATGGATCGGTGTTATACCTGATACTGCTTCAGTACTGCAAGCACATCATCGATGTTGTCCTCTGCATGGATGTTCAGGTCGATGGGCTTTGAAAGGTCCAGACTGAAGATTCCCATGATGGACTTTGCATCTATCACATATCTGCCCGAAACAAGATCGAAATCATAATCAAATTTCGTGATATCATTTACGAAGGACTTTACCTTGTCGATAGAATTCAGAGAGATCTGTACTGTCTTCATTTGCAATTACCTCCTGATAATAATACTATATTGTTGTATGCACCTACCATCATAAGGTTCACAAAAATAAAAGTCAATAAAAAAACTGTACAAAAAATATGAAAAAAGTTGCCATACACAGTCTCGGATGCAAGGTAAATTCATACGAGGCGGATATGATGCGAAAAAAACTGTCGGAAAACGGCTATCTCATTGTACCATTTGACCAAAAAGCCGACGTTTATATCATAAATACCTGCTCTGTCACAAATATAGCCGACAGAAAGACCAGACAGTTCCTTGGCAGGGCCAGGAGCCTCAATCCCGATGCCATCGTTGTGGCAGCGGGCTGCTATGTTGATACGAGAGGATCGGAGGAAGAGCTGGGAAAGATCGCTGATATCGCCGTCGTAAACAGCGAAAAGGAGAACATAGCACAGATACTGAACGGGTATTTCAATGAGAACG
>CAMVDF010000105.1 GCA_947166195.1 uncultured Lachnospiraceae bacterium | reverse complement strand
CGAGGCTTTCAAAGAGGGTAGGGAGAGCCTGCATTTATCCCTTTTTTATAATAAGTGCGATTCTCGGCACAGTGTTTGCGGCTGCGTATGTTTCGGGAAATCTGGCAGTGGTCGTGCCCGTTTTTATTATACTGGCAATGATCATTTGCGGGTTTCTTTTTTTGCGGTATGGCACGGGAAGGCTGCCGGCAAAGGACCTCATCTATGGAAATGTCCTCGTCCGTCTGCCGGTGGCGGGGTCCATAATATTTGAGGGAGAGGTCGCCGAACTTGCGGGAAATCTGGCTCTTTTTGCATCCTGCGGCACTCCCGTCGGGCAGGCTTTGGAGTATTGCGCGGCATCCGTGAAAAATGACATGCTCCGTGAAAGCGTCCAAAGGGCCGCATCCATGGTAAATCATGGCAGGCCGCTTTCCGAAGTGCTCGCCCTTGAGGGAATCTTTCCAAAGAGGATGACCGATATGATAAAAACCGGAGAGGAGACGGGAAAGCTGGAGGATATGCTGCTTGAGGCCGAAAGGTATTACCGCGCGGAGGTTGAAAGAAAGACGCAGAATCTGATGGCCCTGCTTCGGATATGATGCAATGTTTGTAGGTTTTTTGCAATTGTGATAAAATCAGAGTTTGAACGGGACAGGGGACGTATCTGTGTCCCAAAATTATGTCAACAATGTGCAGGCTTTATCAGGCGATGATAAAGCATACTGCGTGGAATCAAAGGGATTATCAGGGGACAGAAGCGATTAACATAAAAATGGGACAGAGATACGGTCTCCGCTCCGCTCCGGTCGGCGCTGTGCAAACGTACCGATGCCAGACGCGCATAGCGCATCTAATCGGCATTCAAAATATGCCAAAGGGCATATTTTGCACTGGACGTTTAGCGCCCCTGTCCCATAACAAGGAGAAGATGATGGCAAACAGTGAGATAATGCTTGGAAATGCCGCGATAGCCCGCGGCGCATGGGAAGCGGGAGTGAAGGTTTCGGCAGCTTATCCCGGTACCCCAAGTACCGAGATTTCAGAGAATATAGTCAAGTATCCGGAGGTCTATGCGGAATGGTCACCGAATGAGAAGGTGGCGGCGGAGGTAGCCATCGGTGCTTCCATGTCCGGCGTCAGAGCCATGGTATCCATGAAGCATGTGGGCTTAAATGTTGCAAGCGACCCGCTCTATTCCGTTTCCTATATCGGGGTAAACGGCGGTCTGGTCTTTTGCGTGGCTGACGATCCGGGCCTGTATTCCTCGCAGAATGAGCAGGATACCAGGCTCATCGGAAGATCGGCCCATGTGCCGGTGCTCGAGCCCTCCGATTCGCAGGAAGCCCTGGATTTCATGAAGGAAGCCTTTGAACTTTCCGAAAAGTACGACACACCGGTGATCCTTCGGACCACCACAAGGCTCGGGCATTCCCAGGGAAAGGTTTTATTAAACGAAAGAAAGGAGATCCCCGACAGGCCCTACGAGCGCAACATGGCCAAAAATGTCATGATGCCGGGCCCTGCAAAGGGCAGACATATAGTAGTCGAAAAAAGGGAAAAGCAGCTTGCAAAGGACGCCTGCACACTCTCCGTAAACCGGGTTGAAAAGGGAGATGCGAAGCTTGGTTTCATCACAAGCGGCATAGCCTACCAGTATGTTAAGGAGGTTTTCCCGGAGGCGTCGGTATTAAAGCTCGGACTCGTCTATCCTCTGCCCGAAAAGCTGATCCGCGATTTCGCGGACTCCGTTGAAAGGCTCATCATCTTTGAGGAACTGGAGCCCTTCATCGAAGACTATGTCAAGAGCCTGGGCATCAGATGCGAAGGCAAGGACATCTTCACACTGCAGGGTGAGTACAGCGCCAACATGCTTCGAGAGCGCCTGAAGGGTGAGACCATAATAAAAACGGGCCGCGATGTTCCCGCACGCCCGCCGATCCTCTGTCCGGGATGCCCCCACAGGAGCACCTTCCATGTTTTGAAGAAACTGAAGATACATGCATCCGGGGATATAGGCTGCTACACCCTTGGCGCGGTTTCGCCCCTTGATGTGGTGGATACCACGGTGTGCATGGGAGCTTCGATCTCCATGCTTCACGGTATGGAAAAGGCAAAGGGAAGTGATTTCATCAGGGACTGGGTGGCGGTCATCGGTGATTCCACCTTCATGCATACGGGAATAAATTCCCTTGAAGATCTGGCTTACAACAGGTCTACCGCAACCGTCATGATCCTTGACAATTCAACCACCGGCATGACCGGGCATCAGGATCATGCAGCGACCGGAAAGACCCTTGACGGTACGGAGGTTCCCGCGATCTCGATCTACAAGCTTTGCAAGGCCATGAACATAGAGCATGTTGTCGAGGTGGATGCCTTTGACACAGCCGAACTTGAAAGGGTGGTAAAGGAGGAGACGGCAAGAAAGGAACTTTCTGTTATTATAGTCTGCGCACCCTGCGCGCTCCTTAAGGGACAGAAGTTTCCTTACAAGGTCCGGGCTTTATCTGATAAATGCAAAAAGTGCGGCATGTGCTTAAAGCCCGGCTGCCCTGCCATAAAGAAAAATGAAGACGGCACGGTAACGGTTGACGATACGCTCTGCAACGGCTGTGGACTGTGTACACAACTTTGCAATTTCGGAGCCCTTGAGCGATATGAGATATAAGGAGGAGTTTTAATGAAGAAGTATGCCGAGATGACAAAGGAGGAACTGTCAAAGGAGATCGAGGAGCTTAAAGTCCAGTACAAAAAGTATCAGGACATGAGCCTTACCCTTGACATGAGCAGGGGCAAGCCCTGCACGGAGCAGCTGGACCTTTCAATGGGCATGATGGATGCCTTGAACTCCGGTGTGGACCTGCGGAGCGAGGACGGAACAGACTGCCGCAATTACGGCGGGCTCACCGGACTTCCGGAGGCCAGGCAGTTGCTGGGTGATATGATGGAAAACAATCCTTCGAACATCATCATCTACGGAAATTCCTCATTAAACGTCATGTTCGATACGGTATCAAGAGCCATGACCCACGGTGTTATGGGTAATAAACCCTGGGGAAAGCTTGATAAGGTAAAGTTTCTTTGTCCCGTTCCGGGGTATGACAGGCACTTTGCCATCACCGAATATTTCGGCATAGAGATGATACCGGTGCCCACAAATGAAGAAGGACCGGACATGGATATGATCGAGGAACTGGTCTCAAAGGATGAGGCAGTCAAGGGTATCTGGTGTGTGCCGAAATACGCCAATCCGTCAGGTTATTCTTATTCAGACTATACTGTCAGGCGTTTTGCAAGGCTCAAGCCTGCAGCCAAGGATTTCAGGATATTCTGGGATAATGCCTACTGTGTTCATCATCTGTATGATGACAGGCAGGATCATATTATAGAGATACTTGCGGAGTGCAAGAGGGCTGGAAACCCCGATCTGGTCTACAAGTTTGCATCAACCTCAAAGATCACTTTCCCGGGATCCGGTCTTGCGGCTCTTGCCACCTCGCCGAACAACATGGAGGACATCAAAAAGCAGTTAAAGATCCAGACCATCGGACATGACAAGGTAAATCAGCTGCGTCATGTCAGGTTTTTCAAGGATATTCACGGGCTTACCGAGCATATGAAAAAGCATGCGGATGTGATCAGGCCAAAGTTTGAGGCCGTGGAGGAGGCTCTTGAAAAGAATCTGGGAGAGCTGGATATCGGAAAATGGACAAAGCCCAACGGAGGATATTTCATCTGCTTCAACGCGAGGGAGGGCTGTGCAAAGGAGATAGTCCTCCTGGCAAAAAAGGCGGGAGTCACCATGACCGAGGCCGGAGCAACCTGGCCCTATCATGAGGATCCCCACGACAGCGACATCAGGATAGCGCCCACCTACCCGCCGCTTTCCGAGCTGCAGACGGCGGCAGAGCTTTTCTGCCTGTGCGTGAAGCTTGCCAGCGCGCAAAAGATTCTTGAAAACATGTAATGAGAGGAAGATAAATGAAGATCATTGACGGCGGAGTGACCGCTCCGAAGGGATTTCTGGCAGCGGGTACCGAGGCTTTTATTAAATATGAACACCGTCCCGACATGGCCATGCTCTATTCCCAGGAGCCATGCATCGTTGCGGGGACCTTCACTTCAAATGTGGTGAAGGCGGCGCCCGTGATCTGGGATATGAAGATCGTAAAGGAAAACGGCATGGCAAGGGCTGCCGTTGTAAATACGGGGATCGCCAATGCGGGCACCGGAAAAGAGGGTATGGATATCTGCAAAGCCGAGGCAGAGCATGCCGCAAAGGTGCTGGGGATATCAAAGGAAGAGGTGCTTGTGGGCTCTACGGGAGTCATCGGTGAGCAGCTTGATATCGACAGGTTAAAGGCCGGGATCAGTGCTCTGGCATCAAAGCTTTCAGACGACAGGGAGGCCGCGCGTCAGGCATCCGTTGCGATAATGACGACGGATACCCTCAACAAAGAGGTTGCCGTGACAGTTGAGATCGGGGGGAAGACCGTGACCGTCGGCGGCATGTCAAAGGGTTCCGGGATGATCCATCCCAATATGTGCACCATGCTGGGCTATATCACAACCGACATCAATATAGACAGGGGACTTTTGCAAAAGGCTTTAAGCACCGATGTGAAGGATACCTTTAACATGATCACCGTGGACGGTGACACATCGACAAACGATACTTTGCTGATTTTTGCAAACGGTCTTGCGGGAAACGAAAAGATAGTTTCCGAGGATGAGGACTACAGAAAATTCTGTGAGGCGCTGCACTATGTGAACGAGACTCTGGCAAAAAAGATGGCAGGAGACGGAGAGGGAGCCACAAAGCTTGTGGAGGTTCAGGTTCTGGGAGCTACTACAAAGGAAAATGCAAGGATCCTTGCAAGATCCGTTGCGGGCTCGAACCTGACAAAGGCTGCCATGTACGGGAATGATTCCAATTTCGGCAGGATCCTGTGCGCACTGGGATATTCCGGGGTGTCCTTTGATCCTGACAGAGTGGACATATCCTACGAGGCAGGCGGAAAGAGGATAGAGATCTTTTCAAAGGGCGTCAAGGCGGACTATGACGAGGCTGAGGCGACAAAGCTTCTTGATAATAAGGAAGTGAGGATAGTCGCGGACATGCATGAAGGAGAGCAGAGCGCCTTCGCCTGGGGATGCGATCTCACCTACGATTACGTGAAGATAAACGCGGACTACCGCAGCTGAAACAGTGTGTGGGACAGGGGACGTATCTGTGTCCCACAATTATGTAAACCTGTCTCGCTTTTTGGGACAGGGGACGTATCTGTGTCCCACCTAAAGGAGTTTTAATCATGACTGATGAAGAGATGAAAAAACTGCAGGATAAGGCGTCGGTGCTGATCGAGGCGCTGCCCTATATCCAGCAGTTCAACAGAAGGATAATAGTGATCAAGTACGGTGGATCCGCCATGACATCTGAGGAGATCAAGGTCAATGTGATCAAGGATGTGACGCTTTTGAAGCTTGTCGGCTTCAAGCCCATCATCGTCCACGGCGGAGGCAAGGATATCAGCCGCTGGGTCGAAAAGGCTGGCATGGAGGCGAGGTTCATCAACGGACTGAGGGTTACCGATGCGGACACCATGGAGATCGCCGAGATGGTGCTTGGAAGGGTCAACAAAAACCTGGTGCAGCTGGTGGAAAAGCTCGGAGTGAAGGCCTGCGGCATATCCGGCAAGGACGGCCATCTGCTGGAGGTCAAAAAGAGGCTTTCCGACGGGCAGGACATAGGCTTTGTCGGCGAGATCACCCATGTCGATCCCACGATCCTTTTTGATCTGCTTGACCGGGATTTCCTGCCCATAGTCGCACCCATAGGACTTGATGAAAACTACGATACCTATAATATAAACGCCGATGATGCGGCCTGCGCCGTTGCAAAGGCAGTGGAAGCCGAAAAGCTTGCATTCCTCACGGATATCGAGGGGCTGTACCGTGACATCAACGACAGGAACTCCTTTATTTCAAGGCTTAGCGCAGCCGAGGCAAGGAAGCTATGTGATGACGGCATAGTCGGAGGAGGGATGCTGCCGAAACTTTCAGGCTGCATAGATGCGGTTGAAAACGGGGTGAAGAATGTGCATATCCTTGACGGACGCGTTCTTCACTGCCTGCTGCTTGAGATCTTCACCGACGAAGGAATCGGAACCTGGATCTACCGCTGACAAAGAGACAGTGGACGGTGGGACAGGGGACGTATCTCTGTCCCAATATTATGTAAAAGAAAAAGCATACTGATATCGATAAATTGGTGGTTGACGGCGGTTGACATAAAACCGGGACACAGAAACGTCCCCTGTCCCAAAAACTGGGACACAGAAACGTCCCCTGTCCCACGAAGGAGAGAAATATGAGTAACAGTGAAAAGTATATGAAACTTGAGGATGAGTACACGCTGCAGACCTATGCGAGATTTCCCATCGTGATCGAAAAGGGCGAGGGGGTTTATGTGACGGATGCAGACGGGAAGCGTTATCTGGACTTTGCGGCAGGCATCGCGGTCTACGCCCTCGGGTACGGAAACAGGGAGCTTAATGAGGCACTCAAAAAGCAGATCGACTTATGTGTCCATACCTCAAACCTCTACTATAACGAGCCCGCCTCCCTTGCGGCAAAGGCCTTTTGCGGGGTCTCCGGGATGGACAGGGTGTTCTTTACAAACAGCGGCACCGAGGCCATAGAGGGCGCGGTGAAGAGTGCGCTGAAATACGCCTACAGCGGTGACAAAAAGGATGATCACGAGATCATAGCCTTTGACCATTCCTTCCACGGAAGGAGTCTGGGAGCTCTGTCGGTTACGGGCAACGCCCATTACCGCGAGGGTTACACACCCTGGGAAGGAAAGGTGAAGTTTGCCGGATACAATGATATTGAAAGCGTGAAGGCCCTTGTAAATGACAGGACCTGCGCAGTCATCATGGAGACGGTCCAGGGCGAGGGCGGCATCCACCCCGCAGATCCGGAATTCATAAAGGGCGTGAGGAAACTCTGCGATGAAAAGGGCCTGCTTTTGATCCTTGATGAGATCCAGTGCGGCCTGGGCAGGACAGGGAGTATGTTCGCCTTTGAGGACTACGGAATCAGACCCGACATCCTGACCTCGGCAAAGGCGCTCGCCTGCGGTATTCCCGTCGGAGCCTTTGCCATGACACAGAAGGTGGCGGACAGATCGCTGACCGTCGGTGACCACGGCAGCACCTACGGCGGAAATCCCTTGGCCTGCGCAGCTGTATGCGAGGTATTGAAGCTCTTTGAGGAAAAGGATCTGGTATCACATGTAAAAAGCCTGACCCCCGTCCTCGAGGAGGCTCTCGACGGGATAGCAAAAAAATATTCCGGCAGAATAAAGGAGAGAAGAGGCAAGGGCTTCATGCAGGCGCTTGAATTTGCCGCTCCCGTGGCAGATGTGATCAAAAAGGCGCAGCAGGAGGGGCTTCTCATAATAAGTGCGGGCGCAAATGTGCTCCGGCTCCTGCCTCCGCTGGTGATAGAAAAAGAACATATCGAAGAGATGAAAAATATCCTTGACAAAGTAATAAGTGCCAATTAAAATCGTAATAAGCTTTGGGGGTCCGGATACAGAGTATGCGGTCAGGAGCTTTTGATTGAACATCAATATAACATTCGGTTTTAAGAGTGCGCTTTGTATTCTGGGTATCATATCGGTTCTTTCGGTTTCAGGATGCGGCGCGTCAGAAAATGACACATCTGTTGAATTAGCCACATTTGAGGAAAATCCGGAGGAAACTGCACAGGCACCCGTCAGGGAGGAAGCTCTTGAAAAGGAGCAGATCTTTGTTTATGTGTGCGGGCATGTAAACAGAGCCGGTGTATATGCGGTATCGGAAAACACCAGGGTTTACGAGGTCATAAATCTCGCTGGGGGAGTAAGGGATGATGCCGACATCTCCGGGATAA
>CAMVDF010000104.1 GCA_947166195.1 uncultured Lachnospiraceae bacterium | reverse complement strand
CCACCGTGCTTTCCAACACATGGGACCCCTGGCGCACCCCGAGATATCTTCGAGTTCGCTGACGACCATCGGAGGACTCGTCGCAATGATGTTCATGCAGTACGGCATAGGACCGGATATGGCGATCTGCCTCATCAAGGCCATTTTCTTCAGTCTTCTTTCGGTCTTTACACTGATGCCGGGACTCATCATGATCTTTGGCCCTCTCATGGACAAAACAAGGCACAAAAGCTTCATTCCAAAGATACCCTTTGTCGGAAGGTTTGCATATCTGACGAGATTTGTGATCCCGCCTGCCTTTGTGGCACTTGTGGTAGTTGCCTGCATCTTTGCCAATAAATGCCCCTATGTATACGGCTATTCCACCATAGAGACTCCGATCAAAAATGATGTCCAGATCGCGGATGAGATGATAGAGGAAAGCTTCGGAAAGGAAAATTTTGCGGCTCTCGTTGTCCCTGCCGGGGATTATACAAGAGAGAGGAGACTGTCCATAGAGCTTGAGAACATGAAGGAGGTGGATCATGTCCAGGGGCTTTCAAATACGGAGGCCATCGGAGGATATATGCTCACCGACAAGCTTACGGCCAGGCAGTTCGCGGAGCTTCTGGGTCTTGATTATGATGTGGCAAGGCTTGCATACACAGCCTATGCCGTAAATGATGAAAACTATGCAAAGGTCATAAACGGTCTTTCAAACTACAGCGTTCCCCTCATAGACATGATCATGTTTGTCTATGAAGAGGTCGAAGAGGGTTATGTGACTCTTGACGGTGATATGTACGATACCTTAAAGAGTGCCCACGATCAGATGAAGCTGGCTCTGGATCAGCTGCAGGGAGAAAACTACAGCAGGATGCTGGTTTATATGAAGCTTCCCCAGGAGGGAAAGGAAACCTTTGATTTCCTTGATACCATGAAGGAGACCGCACAGAAGTATTATCCGGATGGAAAAATCTATGTTGCAGGCGAGTCCACCAGCCAGTATGACCTGAAAAAGACCTTTGATACGGACAACATAGTTGTCAGTGTTGTTTCCATACTGGCGGTGCTGGCGGTACTGCTGTTTACCTTCCTTTCGGCAGGTATGCCGGTGCTCCTTATCATAGTGATACAGGGTGCGATCTGGATGAATTTCTCTTTCCCGTATCTGCAGGGAAACAATCTGTTCTTCATGAGTTACCTCATAGTCAGTTCCATACAGATGGGTGCAAATATCGATTACGCCATCGTTATATCAGGCAGATATCTGGAACTGAAGGACAGGATGAGCAAAAAGGATGCCATCATCGATACCATGAACTTTGCCTTTCCGACCATCATCACCTCGGGTACGATGATGGCTCTGGCAGGTATTGCCATAGGTGCCATGACCTCCGATGCAGCTATCTGCTCCATAGGACAGTGCCTCGGACGCGGTACCATCATTTCGATCATCCTGGTAATGTTCGTCCTTCCCCAGCTTTTATTACTGGGAGAAAAGGTCATCGACATGACATCCTTCAAGGTTTCAGTTCCCATAAAGCTCAACAGAAATTTCGGAGTCATGAGGATCGACGGTTTTGTTCAGGGACAGTTTAACGGAACCATAGTAGGTGAACTTCACGGCGTTGTCACCGGTGAGATGAGTGCCCTTGTCAGATCCGGAAACATAACCATGCTTGAGCAGGAACAGGCACCGGAGAAAACGGAAGCCGGAGAGGAAAAGCCTGCACGGATCAGCGGGAATGATACCGGAAAAAATGAGATCAGCGAAAAAGATTTAGACGGGAAAAAGATCACGGAAACGGAAGAGATGACGGATGTTGCAGATCTTCTTCCAGACAGGGTTCCCACAAAGGTCCCTCTCCCGGAAAGGAGGGACAATGAGTAAAAGGAACAGACATTTCAGAGCAGTCACGGCCTTCATCATATGCCTCAATATGATCATTTCGGGATCCTTCCTGCCCGTGTATGCGGCAAAGGGATCCGATATGGTCACGGCAGGGGAAGCATCTGCCGAAAGAGCACTCACGCCGGATGAGGTGACGGAAAACGAATCCGCCGTCGAGGAGAAGCTTTCAGAGGCAAGATCGGATGCTTTTTCGGAAAGTACGGATGAAGAGGGACAGGATGAAAAAAAATGGGAAGTCATCACCATACATACGGATGATGATCTCAAGAAACTTGCAAAAAACTGTGCCCTTGATACATGGTCAAAAGATAAATATGTCCTCCTTGAAGAGGATATCAGGCTCATAAACTCGGACTTTTCAACCATACCGGTATTTAACGGGATCTTTGACGGAAACGGTCACAGGATCTCTGAATACTCCTACAGCGGAGACGGATATGTGACGGGGCTTTTCAGGTATATCGGAAAAGACGGCGTGGTAAAGGATCTGGAGCTTTTCGGCGATATCACTGCCGTTGACGACAAGCAGATCACGGGAGGCTTCTGCGGCATCAATCAGGGTGTCATCAGAAACTGTACCTTTGAGGGAAAGATAAAGGGAAAGACCACCACGGGAGCCCTGGCTGCCATAAATGAAGTCACCGGCCTCATCAGTTTTTGCAAAAACGAGGGGAAGGTCACGGGTTATTATTATACGGGAGGCATAGCGGGAAAGAACTACGGTACCATATCCGATTCCGAAAATGAAGGCAGCCTCAACAACAGTGTCGAGTGGGTCAATGAGGAAGATGAGATGAGCACCGGTGCGAAGCTGCTTGAAAGCCTGAGGGAAGGCAATATGGATGAAAACCCGCTGGTAAATACCGGCACGGATACCGGCGGCATCGCGGGCCTTTCAAAGGGAAGCATTATCAGATGCAAAAATTCCGGGACAGTAGGTTATGAGCATACAGGCTACAATACCGGCGGAATAGCCGGTCGCCAGTCCGGCATCATAGCCATGTGCGAAAACGAAGGAAGGATTTACGGCAGGAAGGATATCGGAGGCATAGTGGGCCAGATGGAGCCTCATCTTGAGCCTGATGATGTCCAGTCGCTGACCGATGCCGTAGACAAACTCCATGATCTGATCGATCTGACGATCGATAATGCGGACGGAAATGTGGATGTGCTGGATGTTGATCTCGACAATCTGACAGGCTTTGCAAACGGGGCGGTGGATACGACAAATGCCATGTCCGACCAGTTCAAGACCTTCATGAACGCCAACATGGATACGGTAAATACCCTTGCAGGGAGAGTCAGGCATATCTCCGGGATGATGCCGGGTATCTTTGACAGCCTGGAAAGGGCTGCGGACGATATGTCTGATGTAAATGATGATCTTAAGAGACTGATAAAGGATCTTGATATCATAGACAAGCTTTCCGAAAATGAGGCCGTGTCCTTTAACGAGGCACTTAAGAAGATCAGCGAAAACCGCGCAAAATATGATGATGCAACGGCCAGGATGAAGGAGGATGCAAAAAAACTTGAAAAGGCTATATCCGATAACGATCCGGCCGCCATATCGGAGTGCAATGCAAGGCTTGCCAAAGATACCGCAGATGCTGCAGAGGCTGCGGCAGAGATCGGAAGACAGCTTGACATCATATATACCATCACAAAGCCCTATCTGGGTGAGGCAAGGAAATCTTTAAGCGAAAACATCGCAAGGACCAATTCCGACATGAAGGACATGATAAGTGAGCTGAAATCCGCCACCAGGTCCACCAGGGGAGTCTTTGATTATATAAACTCGCAGACGGAGCTTCGGGCCACAAAACTCGGCAGCGACTGGGATAACAGCAAAAATCTTCTGAGCACCCAGCTGAACGGAGTCTTTAACGCTGTCAATTCTCTGGGCGAGCATTCAAAAAACACCTCGCATCAGACAAATTCGGATCTGGCAGCGGTCAATGACCAGTTGAACGTGGTCTTTCATATCCTGGCAGATGACATAGACGGACTGGGAAATCCCGGAAGCGCCATGGAAAAGATATTTACCGATGTTTCGGATGTCATGATCGAAAGCATCACCTCCGGCAGGACGGACAACTGTTCAAATTCCGGCATCATCCACGGGGACATCAATATCGGAGGGATATGCGGGGCGATGGATATAGATGACAACGATCCCGAGCAGAATGCGGCGGGAGATGCAAAGTATTCCCCGGGTGAAAAATACCTGCTCAAAAACATCATCTGTGACTGCAGGAATACGGGTGAGATAGAGAGCAAAAAAGACGGAGCCGGAGGCATCGTCGGCTATATGGCCCAGGGTATCGTGACTGCCTGCGAGGGCTACGGACTCATCGAAAGCAAAGAGGGAGGATATGTCGGCGGTATAGCCGGTCAGTCCCGCTCCATCATCAGAAACAGCTGGGTCCTTGCCTGCATAGGCGGGCAGAACAATGTGGGAGGCGTCGCCGGGTACGGCACCACTCTTGCGGATAATAACTGCATGCCGACCTTCACAAAAACCGGCAACAGAAGCGGATCCGTAGCCGGACAGGTTGAAAGGGATGATGAGACACAGGAAGCAAAGCTTGGCGTGATATCCGGAAACCGTTTTGTAAACAGTAACATAAACGGCATAGACGGCGTGAGCTATCACGGACTGGCAGAGCCTGTAAGTTATGAGGAACTGCTGCAGAGTTCGATGATACCTCAGGAGTTTTCTCATCTGAAGGTGAACTTCCGCATCATCGATGAGGATGCAAAAGACGACAGTGTCCAAAGGCTCGGAGAACAGGAGGTTCCCTACAGGTCGGATCTTTCGGGACTGTCATATCCCGCGCCGCAGGAAAAAGAGGGGTACTATGTCACCTGGCCTGATCTGTCGGGAGAGTACATGACCGGTGCAAGGATGGTTGAGGGTTCCTATACCAAGATCGTAAAGGTTGTGGAAAGCGCCGAAGTTTATCCTGATACCGAAAGACCGATCGCATATATCGACGGGAATTTTGAAAGAGAGACCGCGTTGAGCGCGGGAATCCTTGAGGAACCTTCGTTTGAGGAAAGTCTGGCATCAAAACTGAAAGACAATATCAGGGATGTGTTTGGAAAACATGCAAAACATCCTCTCAAGCAGATAACCTACAGTTATGCCATAGCGGGGATAAAAGATCCCGCAGCGGAAGAATATAAACTCAGATTTTATAATCCCTGCGGGAAAAAGGCAAAGCTATACAGATATGAGGAAGGAAGATTTACCGAATGTGAGACGAGGCTTCGGGGAGCCTATGCCGAGACGGATGCATCGGGATCTTCGGGGATATATGTGATCAAAGGTTTCTGATCCTGAATTCCCTCTCGGCCTCGCGCTTTGCATCCTTTTGGGCGATGGACTGTCTCTTATCATAGAGTTTCTTGCCCTTGCACAGTCCTATCTTCAGCTTGACCTTTCCGTGTTTTAAGTATACCTCTAAAGGCATGAGGGTGTAGCCCTTTTCGGACAGCTGTCCGTTCAGCTTCATGATCTCCTTTTTGTGGGCAAGGAGGCGTCTTGTCCTTAAGGGGTCCTTATTAAAGATATTTCCCTTTTCATAGGGGGATATGTTCATCCCGTCTATGATCAGTTCGTTTTTCTGAACATGTATATAGGACTCGCGGATGCTGCATTTTCCCTGACGGACGGATTTGACCTCCGTTCCGGCAAGCTCTATCCCAACCTCCAGTTCCTCCTCGACGAAATAATCAAAATATGCTTTTTTGTTTTTTGCTATGATCTTTACGGGATCATTCATTTTTGACGGCATGACAGCCTCCTTTCAGCCTTTTGATTATATATCGTATCCGACTCATTATCAAATGTGGGACAGGGGACGTATCTCTGTCCCATTTTATGTCAACCGGCATGAAACCGTGCACCGGACATATCTTTTTTATGTGGTCGAACCCCAATATATGTTATACTTGGAGTGATGTTTTTATTATCGGAAGATCATATTTGGAGGTTTTTTGTCATGAAGATAAAGATAAAATATTTTACGGACAGGATAGATGAGCTTGAGTATATAGAGGGAAAGTCTGACTGGATAGATCTGCGCTGTGCAGATGATGTGGAGCTGAAGCAGGGAGAGTTTGCGCTCATCCCGCTGGGAGTTGCCATCGAGCTTCCCGCAGGGTATGAAGCCCACGTGGTCCCGAGAAGCTCCACCTTCAAAAACTTCGGTATAATACAAACGAACAGCTGCGGTATCATAGACGAGACCTATTGCGGGGACAATGACCAGTGGTTCATGCCCGTACTTGCGATGAGGGATACAAAGATAAATACCAATGACAGGATATGCCAGTTTCGGATATTTGAGCATCAGCCTGTCATAGAGTTTGAAAAAACTGACAGGCTTGAAGGAAAGGACAGGGGCGGTTTTGGAAGCACAGGAAAAAATTAAGGCCGAAAACCGGGCTGCTTCGGAAAACAGCGAAACGGCAAGACAGGCCGGAGAAAATGACAATGATGTATTAAAGGCGAACGCATCCCAGCTTGTGGTACAGGGAGTCAGGTATGCTTCGATCCATGATGCGGCGGCGGCCAGGGAGGAACTGAAAAAGATCATGTATATCAAAAGCCGGATGAACTACAACAATCCGGTGGAGGTTCTTGCGATATACAACAAGATGATCGAGAACAAGCTCTTTGTGACACCCACGGGGCACGAATTCCTATTCGAGATCAGATCCTTTCTGATGCAGTCACCGGCAGTGGATCCGGACAGTATCTATACCATCAACACGGAATCGCTTTTCACCCAGAGAGCAAGGAATGAAGCCAGGGCTTCCATGCGCCCGTCAACCCCGCCCGATGCAAGGGCGGAGCTCAAAAAGACCAGGAACGGTTACAGGACTTCGGTGATAGTAAATATCTTTCTGATCCTGGTGATCATTGCGCTGTTTGCCATAGCCCTCAATTCAGACAACCCGAACATATTAAACTACAGGACGGTGATAGAAAACCAGTATGCCGAATGGGAGGAAAACCTCGAGGAAAGGGAGCGGCAGCTGAAGGAAAAGGAAAGACAGATGGAGAGTGGTCAGAATGGGAAAGATTAAGATACTTGTAGTCGATGACGAAAGCCGAATGAGAAAGCTTGTCAGCGATTTTCTGACAAAAAAGGATTACGATGTGATCGAGGCCGGAGACGGACAGGAAGCAGTGGACACATTCTTTGAAACAAAGGATATCGCTCTTGTGATACTTGATGTCATGATGCCGAAAATGGACGGCTGGCAGGTGCTAAGGGAGATCAGGGAGTATTCAAAGGTGCCTATCATCATGCTGACGGCAAGAGGAGAGGAAAGGGATGAGCTTCAGGGCTTCGAGCTTGGAGTCGATGAATACATCTCCAAACCCTTTTCGCCCAAGATCCTCGTTGCAAGGGTTGATGCGATATTGAGGCGCACAAATGCAGCAGGGGAAGCAAAACGATACGAGATCGCAGGCATAGTTCTTGATGAGACGGCTCACAGTGTAACTGTTGACGGAAAGCCCGTGGAACTGTCCTTCAAGGAATTTGAACTGCTGATGTATTTCATGGAAAATGCGGGCATAGCCCTTTCGAGGGAAAAGATCCTCAACAATGTCTGGGACTACGACTATTTCGGAGATGCCCGTACCATTGACACCCATGTCAAAAAACTGCGTGCCAAGATGGGAGAAAAGGGTGATCTGATAAAAACGATCTGGGGAATGGGCTATAAATTCGAGGCTTGAGGGATTGTATGGCCGGAATAACACCGGAATACTGCGATCCGGAGTTATATAACAAGTTAATGGAATAATTAAGAAAGGGGAGTATTTTCATGAAGACTTTTACAAAAAACTCTGAAAAAGAGTACGTCCGTTTTGCCTTAGGTTTCCTTGCGCGTTTTTTTCTGCTGCTTTTCTGTGTTTTGTTTGTAGGAACCGACACCGCCTTTGCGTGCACCACGATCATTGTGGGGAAGAAAGCCTCCGCCGATGGCAGTATTATTTTCGGACGCACGGCAG
>CAMVDF010000103.1 GCA_947166195.1 uncultured Lachnospiraceae bacterium | reverse complement strand
CAGATCCCTGAAAAAAACAACTATAGAGCAGGTGATATAGCTCATCCCCAGCACCAGCAGAAAGGCACAGAATGAAAAATAAAAGATCTGTATCCAGTATATGTTCGGGAAATATCCGTTTAATATGAGAAGAATGAGAGTTACCGCCACCAGGAAAACATGGACAAAAAAGGATGAGATTATCTTGATGATCGGCAGTATGCTTATCTTGAAGACCACCTTTTTTACCAGATACTGATATGACAGAAGGGCGCTGGTTCCCTGCCCGAGAGCATCCGCAAAAAAGAACCAGGGCACGATCCCCACGATGAGCCACAGAACAAAGGGGTATCCGGTCTCAGACGAAGGTGCCCTGCCTCCTATGGTGAACACAAACCAGTATACGAGCACGCTGACCACAGGCTGGACAAATGCCCAGACGACTCCCAGATAGGAGCCTGCATGCTTTGATCTGAAATCGTTTTTTGCAAGCTTCCAGATGAGCTCCCTGTTCTGAAAAAGCTCTGCCGGAAGTATCACTATCCTGTCATAAAATCTTGCAAAAATGGAAAAAGCTGCCACCAGCATGGCGACGGATATCATCTTTTTCACATTTTCCATCAACGGAACGGCAAAGGGATTCCTGTGAAAAAGTATATACGACACCCATCCGAGCATCAGGACTGCTGCTATGGCAACTACCTTTTTTTTCGATATCACCTTCAAAGATCTTTTCCAGCCCTGTAAGCGGCTATTCCTTTCCAGTTTAAGTCTCTTTCGATGATGTTGAGCTTCATGCCCGTCTCCGGCCATCCGATCCCCACCTCGGGATCGTCATATCTGATCCCTCCCTCATCTCCGGGATGATAGAAATCGCTGCATTTGTAGGCAAATTCTGCCGTATCGGAAAGTACGAGAAAACCATGGGCAAAGTTCTTTGGTATGAAAAGCTGCTTTTTGTTTTCTGCCGAGAGCACTACCCCGAACCATTTTCCAAAAGTTTTTGATCCTTCCCGCAGATCTATGACCGCATCAAAAACCTCACCTTTTATGACCCTCACCAGCTTGTCCTGAGGATGATCTATCTGAAAATGCATCCCCCTCAGGACTCCCTTCGTCGAAGATGACTGGTTATCCTGAACGAACTGCACATCTATCCCTTCTTTTGCGAAATCATTGTAGTTATATGATTCCATGAAATATCCGCGCTCATCTCCGAACACCTGAGGCGTTATGACCTTTACTCCCTCTATGGGGCATGTTTCAACCGTAAGCTTTCCCATTTTTCATCTCCCTGTTATCAGATCCATATCAACAAAGCCTTCTATGCCGTCCACACTTCCCTTCGAAGTATACTGCCAGATGGAATATCTCCCGCCGTAATCCGGACTGCTCACCCTGTACTGTGCAAGCCAGATATCATAGTCTGAAAGCTTTGAAGTATCTATCTTTTTTGTCAGCCAGTTTTTGTTTGCGTACACTCCGGCTTTGAAGCCCAGACTGTTCATCGTCTCGCAAAAGGTCTTTATGATCTGTGTTCTTTTTTCCACATCAAGCCCGTCTGCCCTTCCTGCCGCACTCCCGCTGCTTTCCACATCCAGATACACAGGCAGGCTCAGCTGCTCGGGACTTGCCAGACTTGCTACAGCCATGGCTTCTTCGGCCGCCTCTTCCTCTGTTATTGCCTGTGTGAAAAAATACAGCCCGGTCTTTATCCCGGCTTCTCTGGCCAAAGCAAAGTTTCTGTCAAAATACGGATCCTTTACCAGAACTCCGGTGGAAGATCCTCTGTATCCCGCTCTTATTATGGCATAATCAATACCCGCTGCCTTTACCCTTTTCCAGTCTATCTCCTTCTGGTATTTTGAAACATCTATGCCTATGCTGCCCCCGGCCAGATCATAACTGCTGTTGTCCGTCTTTCCTTTTTCCAGATCCGCTTCTTCATTTACTGCGGTATCTTCCTTTGATGCATCGATGGAGGATTCATCCACCATTATCTTTCTGATGTCATTTACCGCGGTGATCTTCACGCTGTTTCTCACCGTTATGACGGATGACCCTGCACCGGCAACACTTACCTCATATCTGCCCGGCTTCATCTTTTCCGCATAGATGATGCCATCGCCGTCTTCATCCTCAAGACTCTCTTTTGTTCCGTCTTCTCCCGTGACACAGGCCTGCCATCTTTCGGATACTGCCGGCTCCCCGTTACTGTTCAGTATCCTGATGAGCATATCCGAGTCCACAGAGGACAAAAGCAGCATATATCCCGTATCCGCGCCTTCCTCAAAGGCCGAATCCTCCTTTACTTCAACTCCCACATTCTCCAGCAGAAGATCCTCATCTGTCCGGCTTTCCACAGGAACGATCCGGTCATCGCTTTCAGACTCCTCTCCTGTTTTTGCATTCTCTTTCATTATCCCTATGATGATCAAAGTGAAAAGGAGCAGGATGTTGACACTTATGAAAGCGGCGGCTACAGCCTTGTATTTAGAGCCCATTTGCTATATCGAAAAGGTACTGTCCGTATGCGGTTTTTTTGAGAGGTTCGGCAAGCTTCAGCAGCTGCTGCCTGTCTATGAAGCCTCTGTTGTATGCTATCTCTTCTATGCAGGAAATGTAGAGGCCCTGTCTCTTTTGAAAAGCAGCCACAAAATCCGCCGCATCCAGCAGACTGTCATGATTTCCGGTGTCGAGCCAGGCAAAGCCCCTGCCCAGTGTTTCGACAAAAAGCTCCCCCCTTTTGAGGTATTCATTGTTTATACTGGTGATCTCCAGTTCTCCCCTTGCGGAGGGCTTCACATTCTTTGCTATCTCCACAACATCATTATCATAGAAATAGAGGCCCGGGACCGCATAGTTCGACCGTGGTTTTTCCGGTTTTTCCTCTATCGAAACAGCCTTTCCGTCATCGTCAAACTCAACAACCCCGTATTCCCTGGGATCCTTTACATAGTAGCCGAAGATCGTTGCGCCTTTTTTTCTTGAAGCCGCACTTTTCAGCGTCTTTGAAAAGCTTGTGCCGTAAAAGATATTGTCCCCCAGGACCATGGCCACATTATCATCACCTATGAATTCCGCACCGATGATAAATGCCTCGGCAAGTCCCCGCGGCTCACTCTGCTCGGCATAGGTTATACTCAGTCCCAGCTGTGAACCGTCTCCAAAAAGCTCCCTGAAGACCGGGAGATCCCTGGGCGTGGAGATCAGGAGGATCTCCCTGATGCCGGCAAGCATCAGTGTCGAAAGCGGATAATAGATCATGGGCTTGTCGTAGACAGGCATGATCTGTTTTGATACTGCTTTTGTAAGCGGATACAGCCTCGTTCCGGAACCGCCCGCAAGAATTATTCCTTTCATCTGCATTCCTCTTTTATACGTTATACATTTTGCTGTAATATTTCTGGTAGTCTCCGCTGGTCACATTTTTGAACCATTCCTCGTTGTCGAGATACCATTTGATCGTAAGCTTTATCCCGTCCTCAAAACAGGTCTCAGGCTCCCAGGAAAGCTCTTTTTTTATCTTGTCCGGAGCTATGGCATATCTCCTGTCATGCCCCTTTCTGTCCTCTACATAGGTAATGAGATCCTTTGACACGTTTTTTCTTCTCTCATCCCCCTCAGGCAGGATCTCAAGGAGTGTATCGATTATGATATTTACTATCTCTATGTTCTGTTTTTCGTTGTGTCCGCCTATATTATAGGTCTCACCCGGTCTCCCCTTTTCAATGACCATATCTATGCCCTTGCAGTGGTCCTTCACGTAGAGCCAGTCCCTCACATTTTTCCCGTCCCCGTATACCGGAAGCTTCTTTCCGGTCAGGGCGTTGTTTATCATGAGAGGTATGAGCTTTTCAGGAAACTGGTACGGCCCGTAGTTGTTTGAGCAGTTCGTGATGTTGGCCGGAAAGCCATAGGTATCCATATATGCCTTTACAAGCAGGTCTGATGATGCTTTGCTGGCAGAATAGGGACTGTGCGGATCATAGGGTGTTGTCTCGTAGAAATAATCCTTCGGATCGGAAAGCGATCCGTATACCTCATCAGTTGAAACATGGAGGAACTTCTTCCCCTCCTTGTAGCTTCCGTCCTCCTTTTCCCAGGCGCTTCTTGCCGCATTGAGCATCACGCAGGTTCCCAGCACATTCGTCTGAACAAATACTCCCGGGTTCCGTATGCTCCTGTCCACATGAGATTCGGCTGCAAAATGAACGACCCTGTCTATATCATTTTCATCAAAGATCCTGTTTATCGCATCGCTGTCCGTGATATCGGCCTTCACAAAACTATAGTTTGCCCTCCCGGAAACACCCTTCAGATTCTCAAGGTTTCCGGCATAGGTCAGTGCATCCACATTTATGATCCTGATGCTGTCACCGTATTTTTCAAACATGTAGTGTATGAAGTTTGAGCCTATGAACCCGGCTCCTCCCGTCACCAGATATGTGGTCATGTCATCCTCCCGAAAAAAATAATCATAATATTTTATCACTAATACGCATCAACTTCAAACCGCAGGGAAACGGCCCTCAGCCCTCTTTTTCAAGGTATCTGAAGGGGTATTCTTCAGAATATTTCGAACTGAGGACCGGCTCGGTCTCGTATGCCGCGTTATGATACCAGATCCTTGCTTCGTCCTCATCGCCCTTTTCCCTGAAAAACTCTCCCAGTTCAAAGGCTGTCTCCGAACATGCCCCCGCTGCCACTGCCCGCAGGGCGTATTTATTAAAACCTTCAGTATTTCCCGACACCCTGAAGCCTCTCATGATCACAAACAGATCTTCCTTCAGGCTGTCTTCATCCTCTTCCTCTTCCACTGCCTTTAAAAAATAAGCAGCCGCCTCCTCAAAATCTCCATCGGTTCCGGAAACGGCAAGCTCCCTTGCATACATCCTGCGAAGCCTCGCATCAAGCCTTCCCTCTTTTTCGATCGTCCTTTGAAAAAGCCCGAAGTCTCTCCTGCTGTGAAGCCCCTGCGGCTTGTGTATGATCTCTATGTCACTGTCATATATCACGGGGGTCAGTCGGACAGCCTCATGAACACTCCCCTCCCAGACAAAGCTCCTGCATCTTTTGTAGAGCTTGGGACGGAGTTCGCTGTCGAAATTGTAGGTAGTGTTATATTCAAGCTGGTTTTTGTATACCATCTGGACTATATCGATCTCGGGAAGGAGCACCTCTTTCAGTTTTTTGAAAGCTTCAATGTTCCTTTCATCCAGGATCTCATCCGCATCAGCGCTGTAAATGTAGTCCATTGTGCACAGGTCAAAGGCAAAATTCCTTGCCTTTGAAAAGTCATCCGACCACTCAAAATCATATACCCTTTCGGTGTACTGCTCTGCAATCTTTTTTGTGGCGTCTGTTGAACCCGTATCAACTATCACGATCTCGTCGGCTATGTCTTTCAGACAGTCCAGACACCGTTTCAGGATCTCTTCTTCGTTTTTCACTATCATGCAGACGCTTATGGTTATCATATATCCACTGCCACCGGCACCTTTTCTTCATCTATGAGCTTGATCATGTAGGGGACTATCTGGGGGTCAAACTGTCTCCCACTGCAAAGTTTCAGTTCCTCCTTTATCTGTGCCATGGAAAGACTCTTTCTGTAGCATCTTTCACTGGACATGGCATCAAAGGAATCTGCCACGCAGATTATCCTTGCTATCATCGGTATCTCTTCTCCGGAAAGATGCTCGGAGTACCCTCCTCCATCCCATCTTTCATGATGATATTTGGCTCCGTCAGCTATATCCGGTATGGATGAAAAGTCCTTCAGTATCTCGCCTCCCACATCAACATGGGTCTGTATCACATCTCTCTCAAAACTGTCAAGCTTTCCGGGTTTGTTGAGAATGGTATCCGTAACACCGATCTTGCCTATGTCATGCATCATGCCTATCATATATATCCTGTGCTGATCTTCCTTTGACATCCCCATCTCCTCGGCAATGAGTCTGGCATATATGCCGACTCTCATGGAATGTCCCTTCGTATATGAATCCTTTGCATCAATGATCTTTGAAAAAGTGGTAAAGGACTGCTCCAGTATCATATTGTTTTCTTCATGTGCCTTTTGCAGGATAGTATATCTCTGTCCGTAGTAGATGTCCGTGATGCCCAGAATAGTGATGATGCCAAGAAGGGCGATGGCTATCCAGAAAAACGGATCCTGCCTGACATCGGAATTTTTGTAATAGGAAATCTCATAGGAGTCGATCTCCTTTTTTCCCCTGGTATGCAGGATAAATCCGAAGGTCTGCTCGTCATCTTTTTCGACGGTCCCATTGTAATCCATGGGCTTTACGAGAATATAGCTGCCGTCGGTATCATATTGCCCGTTCCAGTCGCTGTCTATCTCATAATCCCCGTCTATGTGCAGTGTGACTGTCCAGTCATAAATATCAGTCTTTGTCCTGTTGACCAGCCTGCAGTCATATTCCGCACCCAAAAGCCCGCCTTCTCTTTCAAGCCAGCTCTTTGATATCTCGTTCACCACATACACACCGCTTCCGGTGTCCGCGTCCTTATCGCTTACGATATACTCATTTTGGGAAACCCGGCTGTGATAAAGATATATTACCAGTAATATGACAGCAACCAGACAAAGGGCTATCAGATATGCAAGTATTCTTTTTTTGTGTTTTCTTTGCCAGTCCATAGGTTTATAATAAGCAAGAAACCGCATAAAGTCAAATGATCGGGGGTTTTATGATGGATTTTGAAAACGAACTGAAAAGCCGTACGGAACGTGTTGATTCCATACTCGAAAAATACCTTCCCGAAGCGGAAGGACCTCAAAAGACCGTACTGGAAGCAATGCGATACAGTGTCATGTCCGGCGGGAAGCGACTGCGTCCCATACTGATGCTTGAAACCTACGTTCTTTTCGGAGGACACGACAGAGTGATCGAGCCCTTCATGGCAGCAATAGAGATGATACATTCCTACTCTCTTGTACATGATGACCTCCCGGCTCTTGACAACGACGAATACCGAAGGGGCCGGAAAAGCACCCATGCCGCATACGGGGAAGCCATGGGGATCCTTGCAGGCGATGCCCTTTTAAACTACGCCTTTGAGACCGTCTCGTCAGCCTTCACCATAGATCAGAGTCCCCGTACTGCAGGGGCTTTTTCCCTGTTTGCAAAAAAAACAGGCATCTTCGGCATGATAGGAGGCCAGGTCGTGGATGTGGAAACGGAGGGAAAAACCATCTCTCCGGAAACCATGAACTTCATACACGAAAAAAAGACGGCCGCCCTCATAGAAGCTGCCATGATGACAGGAGCCATCCTTGCAGGTGCTTCCGAAATGGAGATCACCGCCTCAGGCTCCATCGCCCATGATGTAGGTCTTGCCTTCCAGATAAAGGATGACATCCTCGATGTCACCTCCACCAGTGAGGTCCTCGGCAAGCCCGTCGGAAGCGACGAAAAGAACAACAAGAACACCTACGTAAAATACTACGGTCTTGAAAAATCCGAAGCAGAAGTCGAACTCCTCTCCGAAAGAGCACTTTCGGATCTCGTTTCACTTCCGTACGAAAATCCCTTCCTCACGGAACTCATCAAAAGTCTGATCACGAGGATCAACTGACCGGATCACAAAGGACGGGTTCGCTGCCATTAAGTTAAGCAACACAGTTTAAGGGCGCGAGCAGGGGGGCCCCATGCCGAGCACCTACCGGAGCACAAGGGATGGGGGGTGACCTGCGGGAGCAAAGTCAATACATGGATTGCTTAACTTAATGGCAGCGAACCCGTCCCTATCGCATACGATTTACTGCACAAAAAAGGACACCCTTTCGGGTATCCTTTTTTGTGCGTGCAGGGGAAGAGGGATTCGCTCCGGGGCTTCGCCCCTTTCACGCCGCGCTGCTGAAGAATGATCCACTGGATCATTCTTCCCGGCTTTGCCGTCGCAGCGGTTCGAATCCCTTATACGCACAAAAAAGGACACCCTTTCGGGCATCCTTTTTTGTGCGTGCAGGGGAAGAGGGATTCGCTCCGGGGCTTCGCCCCTTT
>CAMVDF010000102.1 GCA_947166195.1 uncultured Lachnospiraceae bacterium | reverse complement strand
CTGATAAACCGTCGAGTACGCTGTCTGAGCGCTTTTTGCGAAGACCCGCGGCGGAAACGGTTTTGTATATCAGACGCCGGACGAGCTTAGAACTGGACGAGCCGTGAGCAAAATATATAGTATGATCCACTGCAAGTGAAATTAACATAAAAGTGGGACAGAGAAACGTCCCCTGTCCCACAATGTTCACGCTATGCCTGCGTATTCGTAACCGGCCTCCTCCACAGCCTTCTTCAGTTCATCCTCCGACGGCTGCGACGATACCTCCAGAGTCACAAGGTTTGCCTCATGGTCGGCCGTGGCCGCATTCACACCCCGGATCTTTTCAAGCGCCTCCTTCACATGCGCCTCACACTTGGGACACATCATCCCGTTTACCTTGATCTTCATCACAATGTCCTCCTTTTTATCCATAATAAGACCGTCTCCGGCCTTTACATCACTTCCCGTATCCCTTTTCCATCTTTTGAACAGGTTGAGCCTCAAAGCGTTTGTCACCACGCAGAAGCTTGAAAGACTCATGGCCGCCGCCCCGAACATGGGATTTAATGTCCATCCGAAGGCATGGATATAGGCTCCCGCTGCCAGCGGTATACCTATCACATTATAAAAGAACGCCCAAAAGAGGTTTTCATGTATATTCCTCAATGTGGCCCGGCCAAGCCTTATGGCATCCACGGCATCCATGAGCGAGCTGTTTATCAGCACAACATCAGCCGCATCTATGGCGATATCGGATCCCGCTCCTATGGCTATGCCGGTATCAGCCGCAGTGAGGGCCACGGCATCATTTATCCCGTCTCCCACCATGGCGACCCTGCCTTTTTCCTGAAGCCTTCGTATCTCTCTTTCCTTTCCGTCAGGCTTCACCGAAGCGATGACCCTGTCTATCCCGGCTTCCTTTGCTATAGCTGCAGCACTCCTTTCATTATCTCCCGTGAGCATGACGACCTCAAGACCAAGCTCCTTGAACCTTCCCACCGCCTCCTTTGAATCCTCCTTTATCACATCGGATACGGATATGAGACCCAGATACTTCCCGCCCCTTGCAAAAAAGAGTGGAGTCTGTCCCCTTTCACAAAGATCATCTGCGATCTTCAGATCCCTCTCCGGCACATCACACACGGAAAGCACCAGCTCCCTGTTTCCCGCAACAGCCTCATCACCGTCGATCACGGCAGAGAGCCCGCTTCCTGCAAGGGATCTGAAATCACTCAGATCCAAAGATTTGATGTCAATATCTTTCGCATATGTGCAGACTGACTTTGCGAGCGGATGCTCTGATCTGCTTTCAAGCACAAAAGCCGTCTCAAGAAGCTCATTTTCGGGAACACCTTCCGCCGGAACAACCTCCTTCACTGCCGGTTCCCCTTTGGTTACGGTCCCCGTTTTGTCAAGGACCACGGTCTTTACCCTTCCCGACTCCTCAAGGGCTGCCGCATTCTTGAACAGGATGCCGCTCTTTGCTCCAACTCCGTTTCCCACCATTATGGCCACCGGAGTTGCAAGCCCCAGGGCGCAGGGACAGCTGATCACAAGCACCGATACTGCCCTTGCCAGACAAAAGCCCGTATCATATCCCGCAAAAAGCCATATCACAAAGGTCAGGGCGGCTATCCCCAGAACCGCAGGCACAAAGATGCCCGATATCCTGTCCGCCACCTTTGCTATGGGCGCCTTTGAGGCCGAGGCATCGCTTACCATCTGTATGATCCTTGAAAGCGTGGTATCCTCTCCCGTCCTCGTAGCCCTGCAGACCATATATCCGTTTACGTTCATCGTCGCCGTGTAAACCTCGTCTCCGGCCTTTTTTTCCACCGGTATGCTCTCTCCCGTGAGAGCACTTTCATTTACGGCTCCGTCTCCCTCTACTACAACCCCGTCCACGGGAACACTGTTTCCGGGACGCAGCACAAACCTGTCACCGGGCATCACCCTGTCTACGGGCACCTCTTTTTCCACTCCGTCAACAAGCATCACCGCCCTTTTGGGAGCCAGCTTCAAAAGTCCCTTCAACGCATCCGTGGTCCTGCCCTTTGACACTGTCTCAAGCAGCTTTCCCACTGTTATGAGAGTCAGGATCATGGCAGCAGATTCAAAGTAAAACTCATCCATAAGCGACATTACCCCTGCCTCATCCCGGGCAAGGACCGCCGATGTCATGGCAAAAAGCGCATAGACACTGTATCCGAAGGATGCTGCAGAACCCAGAGCCACCAGGGTATCCATATTCGGAGCCCTGTGGATCAGCCCCTTGAAGCCGTTTACGAAAAACTTCTGATTGATGACCATGATGAGAGCCGCAAAAAGCAGCTCAAAGATCCCCATTGCCACATGGTTCCCGTCAAGAAATCCGGGCAGAGGCGCACCAAAGAGCATATGTCCCATGGATACGTACATCAGCGGGACCAACAGCACCAGGGATGCTATGAGCCTGTTCCTGATCTTTTCCGTCTCACCGGCGCCAAAATCATCATCCTCAAACGAAGCCTTATCCCCGCCCCCTTCAGAGCCCGAAAGCGCCGCCCCGTAGCCTGCATCCTCCACGGCCTTTATTATTCCCGCAGGATCGATATCGCCCTCCACATTCATGGAATTTGTCAAAAGACTTACCGCGCAGCTTTCCACTCCAGGCAGGGAGGAAACAGCCTTTTCAACCCTGGCCTGGCAGGCCGCGCAGCTCATGCCCGTAACCTTATACCTTGTCATATTATATCAACCTCATCCACAAGCATCCAAATATACCAAAGCCACTTAAAAACCGGTCCTTATCTTCATAATAAGGACCGGTCGTATCTTTTTACTTTATCCCTGGAGTTTTTCCACGATTATCGGGAGTTCCTTGTCCACCGTGTCGTTCGGCAGCTGGCAGGTACCGGCATTTGCATGTCCGCCTCCGCCGTAGCTTAAGCAGATGTCTCCGATATTTACCTTGGAGTTCTTGTTCACTATGGACTTTCCTATCATGACGGCCGTATTCTGCTTCTTGAAGCCCCAGGCCACATGCACTGACATCTCAACCTCGGGATGCATCGCATATATCATGAACCTGTTTCCGGAATATATGGGATCCTCGTTTCGAAGATCGACAACTACCACCTTGCCGTGAACCACAGCCACCTTTTCAAGCTGCTTTTTGAAAAGCTCCTGCTGCTCAAAATACAGATCTACCCTCTCCTTCACATCCGGAAGTTCGAGGATCTGGTCGATGCTGTGCTCGAGACAGTAATCAATGAGCTCCATCATCAGATCGTAGTTTGAGATCCTGAAATCATGAAATCTTCCCAGTCCTGTTCTTGCATCCATGAGGTAGTTCAGCAGAACCCATCCCGTAGGCTCAAGGATCTCATCAACGGTGAAATCTGCGGAATCTCCCTTGTCCACAGCCGTCATTATCTCGTCATGGACTCTGGTAAAGGTCTTTGCACCGCCGTAGTAGTTGTACACAACCCTTGCCGCTGATTTTGCCTCTCCCTCGATGATGAACCTGTCCTTCACATCCTCGGCCTTCACCCTGGAAAGCTCGCTCTCATGATGGTCAAATGCCAGGCCTACTCTGGGATCAAAGGGAAGGTTGGTCGTGATGTCGTTTTCGGTGATCTCTACCTTTCCGTCCTGGACATCCTTGGGATGCACGAATTTGATCTCATCTATCAGGTTGATCTCCTTGAGGAGCATCGCGCATACCAGACCGTCAAAATCACTTCTCGTAACTAATCTCTTGCTCATATCAAAAATCCTTCCTCTCCGTGGGACTGATTTAAAACTCTATCCAATATCATACCCATTTATTTGAAAAAACTCAACTAAAAAATCTCAAAATATACCATTCAAACGGCTCAGCCTCATTTCATTCACTCCGAAAAGTTTATGGTCCAGTTTTCCGGAACCCTCACATCATCGTGGAACTCATAGAGCCTTCTTGAAAGGCCGTCATATTCGCGGACATCGGACGCATGCATGACAGATTCCCCCTCATCCGGCCTTATCTTTGCGCTCTGTCCGGTATAGGGATCCACCGGATCCTCTATGATACCCTCCATGGCAAAGGCACACACATCGGCGTTTGACACAAACTCCTCAGAGGTCTCATAATCACGGTCACCGAAATCCTTCACCAGAAGCAGGGGATTGAACTGCTCATAGCTCGTGCCGCCCTCATAGATCATCTGTGGGAAGGCAAAGACCGCAAAACCATGATCTGCCGCAACGATTATGCGCGTATTATCATAAACCCCAAGTTCCTTCAGCTTTTCCATCCACTGTCCGAGGCTCTTTAACGCCGCCACATTTGCACAGTAGCTTCGAAACCTGTCCCTGTCTGTCATATCCTCAAGCGGCATAGCGTCAGGTGCCTTCAGCGACCGGCTCCATTCATCGATCAGAGCCGTATTGTCCACATCCTCCTCAAAAGTGAAATCCGGAAGCTGCAGCTCGGCATAGCTGTGAGCCGCCAGATTTGTATAAACAAAAAGATTGTCCCCCTCATCATCGGTCACCTGCGCCATATCCGACACAAGCTCCATGGTCTTCACCTCATCCGAAAGCACCAGATCCTTCCTGACCCTGTCCTGGGAAAGGTAGTTTCCGTCATCATACACAAGACTTCGCAAAACATTGGGCACCAGCAGATAGAAGCTGTGCCTGATGTGATTGTGCTTTGACCACCTGTGCAGATATTCATAATCAGAACGCGCCTGCTCCTTTGACTTGAACACGCCTCCCGCATAATAAGCGCCCGTATTATCGATATCCGCAAAAAATCCCTGCAGATCCTTTCCCGAAAGATCGATGTAATCCGGCGGATCAAAGACTGTGCAGTCAAAGCCTGCTTTTGAAAAATTGTAGGGCAGAAACTTTATGGATGCATCAAGCCTGTCCTGCAGATGCTCTCTGTCCTCATCAAGGAGGAAGGGATCAAAATCATAGCCCCCGAAAAGCGCCGGCCCTCCGGTGAGGGTACAGGCTCCGTAGGACCACGCATTCGGATAATAAGTAAAGCCCGACAGTTCCTCTTTTAACTCCGGGAATTCCTCCATGATATAGGGGACATAGCCCGAAAGCGCCCTGTCAAGCATCAAAACGATCACATTCCTTCCCTTTTTGCTGAGAGTATAGGTGGGCAGAACCTCGGTATAGGCTGCATCATTTTTTATATAGGCATTTGCGCTTATGGTCCGCTCCGTTTTTATTATATTGAGGGCACAGATCCCTATGATGCCCGCAAGCAGTATTCCCGTGACCCTCTGCATGAATACGGGAAACTTCCTTTGCAAAAGCACAACGGCAATAAACACGGCGACAATGACCGCTATGTCAATGATCATTTCCTTCGGAGTGCTTTTCGGCTCAAAATCATAGACCATGATGTTTGACATGTTCCCGAGCCGCCTTGAAAAAAAGAACATCTGACACATGCCGCAAAAAAACAGGGCGGTCATCACAGATGCAAACATCCTTTTTTTCTTCATATCAGACAAAAGGTAAAACAGTCCGCACCATAATAAAAAAATACCTGCAGCGATGGCAAAGGTCTCAAACACAAAAAGATTCGGATCCACGAAATGCCCGTGTACCGAAAATTCCAAGGGTGAATCCGAAACGGCAGCGCTCGGCATCCACATTCCGGCAAGGAATGAAAGACAGAGGGCCGAGGTGAAAAAGATCAGATCATTTTGTTTCTTTTCCCCACGCGGGCTCTTCTCCTCCTGCTTTTTCTCCTGCTTTTCAGGCAGATGCAAAAGCTTCATGAATACATTTTTGAAAAGTGAGAACAGATTGTTCAGGGTCCAGTAAAAGACAAGACCCGCCGGCGAACCGTAGAGAAGTACCAGAAAAACAAGGGCCGTCACATAGAGCTGCAGCTTTTCCTTTAATGCAAAGCCTCTGGTATATATGGCGCCCGACACTATATTTATGGCCGTCATGAGTATCGGCAGGATATTGATGACTACGGTAGTGCCCCCCGGAAGTCCAAATGACAGCAGTCCGTCCGGACTGCCCAGATCCTTTATCATCAGAAAGGATGTGCCCTTCAGCATCTCAAGCCCCGACAGATAATGATAGGCTGCGATGAAAAAAGGCACCTGCAGCAGCAGGGGAAGCGTGCTCCTCAAAGCCATGACCGGCTCATAATCCTGCTGTCTGTAGTATTCCGACAGGATCATGAACCTCTCATCCTTTTGAAAGGTCTTTTTGATATGATCCACCCATCTTTTCATCTCCTCCTGTTTCCTGCGGTCAGCCTCCTGAACGGCATCCGCCCTTTTGTAAAGCGGCAGCACCAGAAGCTGCACACACAGGCTCACAAAGATGATGGAGATTCCGGGGTCAACAAAAAGCTTCATCGAGATGGAAAAAACCGTCTCGATGAAGATCTCTATGGGATATATGAAAAACAGATACAAAAATGATGTCATGACTGTTTTATCAGATCCAAAAGCTCCTTGTCAGAAATTTTCCGGCCTCCCGTGAGACTGTAGACATCTCCCACCGACATGGCCTGACTCTGCGAAAGCATTACTACCCTGTTTTTTGAATCCCTGAAAGAATACTCTTTTTTCCCGTTGGCGTTTGTCCTGACAGTGACTCCGGCATTCATAAGTTCCTTATCATCATGCCTTGCCGTCCCAGCTCCGCCCGAGATGTTCTCCAAAGCATCATCATCCAGCATGTTTTTATTATCAATATTTCCCATCATGATCCTGTCCTCCTCAAAAATAAGTCTGTCTGAAAACTTTCTATAACAATATATACGAAGAACCCCGGAAAAAGGCCAGACAGATTTCTCCTGCTATTCATATCTGAGCGCATCTATGGGATTCATCTTTGCAGCCTTGTTTGCGGGATAATAACCAAAGAATACACCGATCGCCATGGAAAACAGCACCGACACCACTATACCGTCGATCGGCGCCGCCGCAGACAGCTTCATCACCTTGGAGACCACATTTCCCATCAAAATCCCCGTCATAACTCCGATGATGCCTCCCGAAGCACACAGAGTGATGGATTCCACTATAAACTGCACCCTGATGGATGAATTCGTAGCCCCCAGCGCCTTTCTCGTTCCGATCTCCTTTGTCCTTTCCGTGACAGAGACCAGCATGATATTCATGACACCTATGCCTCCGACCAGCAGCGATATGCCTGCTATGAAGGAGATGGCAACGGATGTTGTTTTCAACATTTCGTTGAAGCTTTCCAGCTCCGTGACAAGTGACGAGCATCTGATCTGGAAGTTTTCGTTGTTCCGGTAATACTTGTCATTAAAGAAACTCCTGAAATCATTCATGAGTTCGTTGATGTCCTCACCCGTTGATCCTACAACACTGATCTCCGAATACCTGTTTTTTGAATGAGTCTGTCTCACCGCCGTTTCCAGCGGAAGATATAGACTCGTTTCATAGTCATAATGCTCATCTTTGTTATAGGGTTCATGCTTGTCGTACTCATATACTCCCACTATGGTGTAATGATAGTACTTGTCATTTATCACAACGGTTATGGTCTGTCCCAGAGCTCCCTCATTGTCTCCCTTGAACATATTTCCCACCAGATAATCGGAAACGACACAGACCTTTCTGCCATCCATCTGGTCAAGTGCCGTAAACTCCCTTCCGGCAAGTATCACATTATCCAGCTTTTTCATGGAAAGATTATTGTTGCCCATGACGCTCACTTTGGCATAATCCTTTAAATGCTTCACCGTTCCGTTTCCCACAGGCTGCTTCATGGCTATACCTTCGATCCTGTCAGCAAATTTCTCCCTGAAGCGGTCGATCATCTCCATACTTATGAGATCATCATTTTTCATATCGCTTCTTCTCGGACCCTGCCTGAAGACAAATCCCGTATCAGTCCTCTCCGTCCTTGTGCTTTTGGGAACCACCGAAACCGTGATATCCGTAGCGCCCAGACCCAGCATCTCATTGTTCAGGGAATTTGTCATTGCCTCTCCGATGGTCATGATGGTGATGACGGAAGCGATACCGATGATGATACCGAGCATCGTCAGAAATGCCCTTGTCTTGTTTGCACGAAGGGCCGTGAGAGCAAGAAGTATGTTTTCACCCAGCAGCATTTTCCCTGCCCCTCCTTTCACCCGTGATCATCCCGTCACTTATGGTCAGGAT
>CAMVDF010000101.1 GCA_947166195.1 uncultured Lachnospiraceae bacterium | reverse complement strand
GTCAGAAGCACAAAAGGTATCAGATATCCGCATCTGATGGGATAGTGATAATAAGTACCCATGTGCCACAAAAGATTAATGGATTCAAATATGATCAGGGCACAGGGGTAAAAACAGAAAAGACAAAGGAAGAAGTTTTCCTTTTTTTCCTTTCTGAATCTGAAAAGCCCTGCAATGATGAGCGCAATGGCAAAAAAACTGCCAAAAAGAGCAAATCCCTTGATATAGTACATGTCTGCGCCTATCGACCAGAGGATGTCCTTTATTGTCCCAAGGGGAGAGCCTTGCAGATTGGAATTAAATCTCGAAGATGTTGTCATCTGAAGGGCTGCGGGAAGAAGCGTAAAGGCAGAGATCATCAGTCCAAGTATCGTACCGATTACAAGCCTTGCCGATACCTTCCCTCTCTCATTCTTCGGTACGATCAGGAAAAAATAAGTTCCCGAGATCAGAAGGATGAATATGAGGTTCATGAACCCCAGATAATAACTCAATGCCGTGGTATAGCCAAGGCAAAAAGCGTAAATGGCTGTTCTTTTGATCACGATGTGTTTTGATATCCTGATATCATCCCTGTTCCGGAGCACCCCGAAAAGCGATAACATCAGCAGCGGAAACAGCGCCGCCATATCCAGATATGTGGTTATGGTATAGTGCGTCAGCACATAGCCGCAAAGACCGTAGGCAACGCTCAGGGCGATGATATAAACAGGGGGACGGTTCTCCGGTACGGGGGGACGGTTCTCTGTTTCGTGAAATACCAAAACAGAGAACCGTCCCCCCGTACCGGAGAACCGTCCCCCTGTCCCGCAAATCCCGCCAGCCAGCAGGAATATACACATATTCATTGACATGAAAACAATCCTCAGTCCCGTGAAAATGGACAGAGACTTAAAACACAGGCTCCTCGGTATCAGAAGATAGAACAGATTGTAAACCGAGATATTCCACTGAATGGCAGCAGCCATCGAAAGATTCTGCCCTCCGTCAAGATAAGGCGTATAAAAAAGCGGACCCCTGCCATGCAGGAAGTCCCAGATATGATAATAGAGGGGCGCATTGGTCTGCCCCATATCATAATAGTCTATGGTATTCACCCCAAACGGCCATATCCCCTTGACCGCAAGTACTATGAGAAATATCCCCGCCGTGATCAGACCCGAGATGAGCACACAACTCAGACCTGAAAGAAAACCGGAGATTCCTGATGTGCGTTCTTCCTTCATGATCTCGTATCTATGACCGCCCGTCCGATGCTGTCATACACGATGCCCTTCACGGAAGCGATCTTTGAGGTATCAAAACAGTTTCTGCCGTCTATTACAACCGGCTTTTTCATCAACGAAACAAACACCGACGGATCCAGTTCCAGAACTTCGGGCCACTCTGTAAAGATGAAACATATATCGGCATCCTTAAGAGTATCCTCGATGCTGTCACAATACTCAACACCCTCCGGCACCTGCTTTTTGAAGTTTTCAACACCCACCGGATCCCATGCTCTGACGGCTGCTCCATCATCGATCAGCACAGGTACAGTAACCAGCGAAGGAGCCTCCCTGAGATCATCCGTCCCGGGCTTGAAGGTAAGTCCCAGAACCGCAACATTAACCCCCCTCAGATCGTTGAAATATCTTCTGGCTTTTTTGATCGGCAGCAGCTTTTGATTCTCGTTAACCTCTATGGCAGCCTTGACCGTCTTGATCTCGTGATCATTGAAGGTCGCAAGCCAGCTCAAAGCCTTCGTGTCTTTCGGAAAACAGGATCCGCCGTAGCCTATACCGGCATTGAGGAACTTGTCCCCGATCCTGCTGTCATAGCTCATTCCCTTTGCCACATCCTTTATATCAGCACCTATAGCCTCACACAGATTTGCTATCTCATTGATATAGGATATCTTGAGTGCCAGGAAATCATTTGAAGCATATTTGATCATCTCAGCCGAGCGTCTGTTTGTCACTACAACCGGCGCATCCACACCTTTATAGAGCGAAAGCAGCTTCTCCTTTGAAAAATCATCCTCTACCCCGATCACTATCCTTGAGGCATGAAGCGTATCCCTGACTGCCGTTCCCTGTGCAAGAAACTCCGGGTTTGATGCCACATGGATCTTTACCCTTCCCTTTGCCTTTTCGTTTATGGATGCCTCGACCCGGTCATTTGTCCCTATGGGAACCGTGGATTTGACCACGACCACGCACTCATTCCTCACACTTTCCGCGATCTGGTCAGCCACAGCAAAAACAAAGCTTAAGTTTGCTGATCCATCCTTTTTTTCCGGGGTTCCCACACCAATGAATATGACCTCGGCATCCCTGTATGCCGACTCATGATCAGTAGTGAACTTCAGCCTCCCGGCATTTTTTGTCATCAGTTCCTGCAGCCCGGGCTCATAGATCGGAGCCTTTCCCTCCTGCATGATCTTTATCTTTTTTTCATCAACATCTACACAGGTGACCTCATGTCCGTTTTCCGCCAGACATACTCCCGTCACAAGTCCGACATATCCTGTTCCCGCTACCGCAACCTTCATGTATGATCAACCTCTCATTTCAGTGTCATTCAAACCTCTTCATTTTATCATTATTCCCCGTTCTTTACCACTTCTCTTTTATATCCTCAAAGTAAGTGCTGTCCCCTATCTCATGATCGTACGATCTCCTTTATCACATACTGAGGCGAGTTATTGAGACTGATGTATATCCTTCCGATATATTCTCCAATAAGCCCCAAAACCGTAAGGATCGATCCTCCTATGATGAGTAAAAGAATGATCATCGATGTCCATCCCATGGGAGCAGTAGGGTTGACAAGTTTGTTGATAAACGCATAGATCGAATAGATAAGCCCGAAGGCAGCTATTATCAGCCCCAGGAATGTAGCCATTCGCAGCGGTTTGACCGAAAAAGCTGTAAAGCCGTTCATCCATAAACTGATGAGGCCGTTGATGGTGTATCCGCTTTTTCCCTGCATTCTTTCACGATGCTCAACCGGAACGCAGGCAATGTTCCGAGTCGTCCGGAGAACCAGACCTATCACATAGGGATAGGGATTAGTATATTTTATCATCTCATCGACAACGTATCGTCTGGCAATAAAGTAACTGGAGATATAAAGATCTTTTGGTTTTTGAAGGAGCCAGACAGCCATATCACTGTTAAGTCGACTCCCCCAGTTTCTGAATCCGGAGTGCTGCTTATTTTCATAGGAAGCATATACAACATCATATCCTTCCTCAATCTTGGAGATGAGTCTTCCCACTTCATTTGCCGGAGTCTGACCGTCATCATCAAGACATACTACATAATCACCGGTAGACTGACGCATTCCTGCCATTAGAGCTGCATGCTGTCCAAAGTTTTTGGCCATATTTATACCTGTGATATTGTCCGAACCCTTAACAAGTTCTTTTATTATCTCAAAGGTTTCGTCAGGAGAACAATCGTTTACCAGTATGATCTCGTACTCATAATCCTGAAGGACCTTCATTGTATCGTTTATTTCATTTACCACGGATGGAAGGGTTTTGGCTGATCTGTAGCAGGGGATTACATAAGAAATTCTCATTGATTTTTCCTTTTCAAGAAATCATTTTTTGACATGGACATGAAAATAACATCTCCATTGTCTTCAGTAGTGCTAAATCCGGCTTTTTCATACATTTCAAAAGCTCTTTTGTTCTTTTTCAAAACACGAAGCATCAGATGCTCATAGTTCATATTCCCAAAAAAGTGATCGAGCATGAATTCAGTTGCCCGTGTACCGAACCCTTTTCCACAAGATCCCTCATCACCTATGAAGATGCCAAATTCCGCAGATCTGGTTTTTTCATCAACATCCCTGAGATAGACAGAACCTATGATTCGTCCGGTCTCCTTTGAGATTATCACAAACTGGATGACCTTTCCCGTGTCGACCTTTGTCCGCAGCCAGTTTATATGATCTTCTCTTGTAATGTCCTTCTTATAGATGAAATTGTCCTTTACGTTTTTGTTATTTCTAAGCCGTATGATATCATCAGTATCATTGTCATCTATGGGACGAAAGATCAGATCTGCTGTTTCTATCAAAACGCAAAGCCCTCCCGAAACAGAAATAATCCGGCGTAATAAATCCCACAGGCAAAATGCACAAGCCAAACGATTAATAGCACGGTATATTTTGTTACAGCGCACCTGTCATTTTTTTCCATGATCTTAAGATCGGAAAAAAACCTGCAGGAAGTAGCTATCCAGATCAGGAAATATGACAGATTCAGTGCCCAACTGAAATTTAAATGATTCTTGCGGTCTCCTTTTTCATATAAGATGGCAAATTCCAGAAAGCCGGACAACACAAGCAGGCTGGACAAGCGGATCGATATGTCTCTGAAAGCTGTTCTACAATTCAAAAGAATATACAGAAAGGGAAACATCAGGGCGATCAGCATAGAAAACAGAGGATGGCCTGCATAATGCTTCCACACTTCCATCCATCCAAATCCTACCCCACTTCCATTATCTGAATAAAATGAAATGATAAACTGGAAAAGAACAACAACGAATGAGGGAACAAATGTTAATACCAAAAACAGATATTTCTTGAATCCCTCGGCTTTTTCGTGTATCAGAATAACCACTATATAGATTCCGAGAGCCGGAACAGCTGACTGAAAAAACACAGGCTTTGACAGTACGCCCAATAACAGCACTACAAGCAGAGATATATAGCTTTTAAGGGATATGTTCTCCTTTTTCCTGATTTTTTCACATATATCACATATCATGAAAAAAGCCAGCACTGCAAATGGTCTGATCATAAGTGCCGTGGGACTGTGCCACGTATTTGGCGAAACCTGTCCAAGGTAAATATATCTGTTGTACCATGGAAGGTATATAGGTGTGACAAACATCAAAGGAAACGATATGAGTTCCGAAAAAGGACAACCTCTGTTTTTTATGATATCTGATACGATCAGATAAACCGTTACATTCACCGCTCCGGTAAAATATGCAGCGATATATTCCGGTGTGACAGGGATAAACAGATGACAGAAACCATAAAGAACTCTGACACAGAAATGCCAGAAAGGGTAAACTGTTGCCGGGTTCACTCCAGCAAAAAGATCAAGAGCCCACTCGATGTGGGCATCGTAATCACCTAAATGATCAAAAGAAAGCTTCAAAACTATGGCATATGTGACAATAAAAAGAATTACAGATAACAGAAGCTTGCAACTATATCGTATCAGCCATCTATTATCCGAACCGATACTTTTTTCCATCATCCCGCATTCCTCCACGTTTTTGAGCCGTTCCGCGACCCCCAATCTCATCAACATAATATCATAATTGTCAAGGATTGTGATAATTTGAATAATCTGTTAGTATTCATTTTATGGAAAGAATAGTATTTAATATACCCCCGTTTCTGGGGGATGAGATAAAATACATGAAGGAAGCCGCCGAAAATCACCGGATCTGCGGAGATGGCCCGTTTACGGCAAAATGCGACGGATGGTTTGAAGAAAGGTTCGGTGCCAAGAAGGTTTTGCTCACCACAAGCGGAAGCCATGCTCTTGAGATGGCGGCTTTGCTTTGCAATATCAGTCCGGGGGAAGAGGTCATTCTTCCCAGCTATACATTTTCATCTACGGCAAATGCTTTTATCCTTGCCGGAGCTGTTCCGGTTTTTGTGGATATCAGACCGGACACCATGAACATAGATGAAAAAAAGATAGAAGAAGCGATAACAAAAAAGACAAGAGTGATCGTTGTCGTACACTATGCAGGTGTATCCTGCGAGATGGACTCCATTATCGATATAGCGAAAAGACACGATCTCCTGGTAGTGGAGGACGCCGCACAGGCGGTGATGAGCACATACAAAGGCAGGAATCTTGGAACGATAGGAGATTTTGGTTGTTTTTCCTTCCACGAGACAAAACTTGTAAATGACGGAAAAAGCGAGCTAAAGGCTGAGATCATCAGAGAAAAGGGAACCAACAGATCGCAGTTTTTCCGCGGTCAGGTTGCAAAATATAACTGGGTCGATTATGGCAGCAGTTATCTGCCAAGTGAGCTTGGAGCGGCGTACCTGTGGGGACAGTTGCAGCATGCTGAAAAGATGCAGGCAGACAGGATGAAAAGCTGGGAAAGATACTATGAGGCTTTTCTGCCTCTGCAGAATGCAGGGAAGGTAATGCTTCCAGTTATTCCTGAAGGTTGTGTTCATAATGCTCATATGTTTTATCTGAAATGCCGGGACCTTTCGGAACGTACCGCATACATAGATCACATGAAAAAAGAAAACATAATGTGTGTTTTCCACTATGTCCCTCTCCACTCTGCACCGGCGGGTCTGAAGTACGGAAGGTTTAACGGAAAAGACGAGTATACCACAAAGGAAAGCGAACGATTGGTGCGCCTGCCTCTTTACTACGGGTTGACGGAAGAAGACAGGGAGAGGGTAATTGCCAGGACTCTGGCGTTCTGGCAATGACTCCGGCGCCAAAAAAGGATGATCATACTCCATGAAAAAGTATATACAATACATACCATATATCGTACTGGTATTTTGTGCAGTATCCCTTCTGTCACGCGCATTTTTCGGCTTCTGCTCCTCTGACGAGCCTTTTTATCTCTCAACCACAAAAAGACTCTTTGAGGGAGACCTGATCTTTGTACATGAGTGGTTTCCGACCCAGCTGTCATCGATCATCCTGCTGCCCTTCTATGCACTTTTCGTGACGCTGACAGGCAGTACTGCCGGCATCATCCTGTATTTCAGGATACTTTACATTGCCGTCACACTGGTCATCTCCATCATTTCCTTCCGTATAATAAGATCGCAATACTCTGTTTCGGCCGCCATGTCAGTTTCTCTTTTCATGCTTTTTTATGCCCATCTGAACATCGCGACCCTTTCCTACTACACCATGTCCTTTGAATTCTTTGTATTTGCGATGCTTCTGTTTTCTCTCAGAAAAAAAATCCCGACGATCATCGGAGGCTTCATCCTGGCACTTTCAGTGCTTGCACTTCCATCACTTGTCATCGGAGTTATCCTGCTTTGGCTTACTGCATTTGTTTTCTCGATCAGAAAAAAGGAACTTCGTCCTCTCCTTTTCTTTTCAGCCGCCGGTATGGCCACAGCTCTTTTATTATTTGTAATCTATCTCTATGTTTCGGGAAACAGCCTCCAAAATCTGCTTAAATATCTTCCCTATGTCCTCGCTGATGATGAGCACCAGACAAGCCTTGTCGCGCCCTTCAGGAAGTTTTTTGATTCCGTCACCGATATTTACGGTCCGCTATGGTACTCATCCTTTGTGCTTGCAGCTCTTGGTCTCCTGTCTAACAGATACAAAAAAGTGATCCCCTGGATCTTTACTGCGGACTGCATGTTCTTTCTGTACTACGCTGTCCTTTCCATAGGACATACAGGCTACATGAACACCGCTCTCATACTTTTCAGTGCTCCGGTCTTTTTCATGTGTAAAAAAAAGGATCTGTACGCATTTATCTCCCTGTTCCTTGGCGGTCTCATAGTATCCATGACCTACAGTTATTCGTCAAACGGTGAACTCTATGTCCTGGCCATCGGTCACGGCATAGCCTGCGTTGCAGGCATCCTTTTCATATCCGCATTCATGCAGGAAAATAATAAGATCTTTCACCATACACTCATCGCCGTGATCGTTATATTCCTGCTGCCTACCATGATCCTCCGCTTTGTCAATGTCTACAGGGACGCTCCTTTAGGTGTCCTTGATACCAAAATCGAAGCCGGACCCGCTGCAGGACTTTTTACCACAAAGGAACACCACGACATATATATGTCTGTCCTTTCGGATATTGACCGTTACAAAAACGGTCATGACCATGTGCTCTTTTCAAAGCTCCTTCCCTGGGGATATCTTGCCTGTGACGCAAAAGCCTCTGCGCCTTCCACCTGGAGAAACATGATCCAAAGCGAAAGACTTTCAGAATACTATAAATTGTATTCTGAAAGAACTCCCGATCTGGTCTATGTCTTAAATTCCTATGTGGGGTCGTATGATTCCTGCGGGGATATCGAAGCAGATCCGGCTCCGAACAGCAATGACTTCTCCGGTCCCGTTGCAGACATGCTTGAAAGCGGATCCTATGACCGGATCGAAAGCAGAGACTG
>CAMVDF010000100.1 GCA_947166195.1 uncultured Lachnospiraceae bacterium | reverse complement strand
AGATCCTGTCCTTTTCATCCGTCAGCTCGTACAGGTCCTTGTCGAAAATATCCCTGTCCCTGCCGTTCTGCTGCGTTCTTATTATGATATGATCATCTCTGAGCATCACTTTCAGCCCGCTTTTGCCTTCAGTATCCGTCTTCAGTACGATGGACTGCTGCCCGAGCACGTTTCCTTCAAGGTCAGCAAAGACGCAGATATCCTCCGGCATCTCCACTTCGTTTAATAAAAGCATTCTGCCGGTTTTGCCCGGAAGCGAAGTCAGGGCGATGACATTTTCTTCAAACTGCGCGGCGCCCTTTGCCACCTCCCAGTCCTCGGCCTTTTTTTCATCTCCGGGAATGAAGCGGATCCAGTCTTTTTCATCATCTTCAAGGTCATCCTTTATGCGCATGAGGAGGTGGTTTGTGCGCCAGTAGGCCTGGGCCTGCATTCTCGTCAGGTCGTATTCGTCGTCATCCGCACGGTTTATGGAAAAACCCTCCCTGTTAAAGTTTAAGGAGAAAAGCTGCTCGATGTTCTTTTTGTTCTGGTCGGAAACCTTGTCGTTGTCGCCGAATCTGCCTGTATTAGCCTGCATCAGCGCATAGGCCTCGGGGACATACCCGAATTTTTCCGTATAAACCTTTCTCATCATGTCATAATCGTAGTCTATCCTCTTTCTCATCTGCGATGCGCTCTCGATGGGGATCCTCTTCTCATCGCGCAGAAAATCCATGAGATAATGGTTGTAATCCCGGCTAAGGTACGGGCGCATCTCTACATACTCCTTTGCGTTAAGCTGCCCCAGGAATCTGTCATATCTGTCATAAACATTTATGTAGGAAAGCCTGTAGCCGTTTGTTCCAAGCTCGCAGTATCCGGATTCGGCGATCTTTTTGATGTCCTTTGGCGACAGGAAGGTGTGGTCCGCGGTCTCGAGATTTTTCGCATAGGTCATGATGGTCGCCCTGAAATTGTATTTTTCAAGAAGTTTTTCGGCAAACATGGCCGTATCCTTGCGGCCGTCCTCAAACATGAGATAGAGTGCCTTTTCGGGAAGGGGCTTTCCGTCATAATAATAATCCCGCACATCCTTCTGGCTGATGGTGACATACCCCAGGCTTTTGAGCGTGGCAAGCTCCTCGTCAAGACGCTCCGTCTGTATCAAAGTGTCACTTTCCTGCCTGTCGACTCCAAGATATGAAAGGGCCAGAAAACCGTGATCCTTACTTCCGATCACCGAACTGTCAAACTCGTCATAGGGCTTAAACCTTGTGAAAAAGAAAAGCGCTTTTATTATACCGAAGATGAGCAGCACGAGAAAAACCACCTCCAGGATGGTCCTCGTGACCTTCACTATATCCTTGTTTGATTCGATCAGTTTATGCTTCTTCATCGGTATCCTTCTTTTTCCCGCGCTTCCTGCGATTCTTTTTTCTCTCCTTTTCCTCAACGTCGGACGGCGTCATCCTGGTGCCCCAGGTGGATTTCCAGAAGGTGACCCAGGCTATGGGCATCTGCCACAGCAGCACAGCCTCATAATAAACGCAGAACAGAAATCCGAAAAACCAGGTGCTGCTTTTTCGTAATAAAAGCTGGGCGGTGCTCATCATCAGCGACATGAGCAGCAGTCCCACAAGAAAGGTTGTGGGGAAAATGTGCTCGCTTATGGGCACATAGACCAGGTTGTAAATCACGACTATGGGTGCCAGGATCGGCACCAGCAGTCCGATATAGAAAACGATGGCGGCAAAGGGCTCCTTTTTCCACATGAAGGCGCCTGCCATGAGCGACTCCCTGATCCAGGAGCGCTTCCACCTCATCTGCTGGGTCAGAAACGATCTGTAATTGCTGGGCACGATGGTGGAGCAGTAGGCGGTATCCTGGTAAAAGGTCCTGTGCTCCTTTAACACCATATTTGTCATGGAGCGGTCGTCTCCGAAGGTGGCCTTTTGTCCCATGAATTTCTGGGACAGCCATTCGTCCTTTTTTTCAAGGAGGATATCCTTTCTGTAGCAGGACAGCGGGCCTGACAGACAGGTCACCGCATCAAAGAGACCCTCGGCCGCTTTCATTATGCGGAATGCAATGTAGTAGCGCACCGACTGCATCTTTGTGAGTGCGTTGGTGTAGGTGTTTGCAACATCAGTCCTGCCGGCGACTCCGCCCATCTTCGGATCGATGAAGGGCTGGACCAGGTTCCTGACGGCATAAGGGTCGAGGAAGCTGTCGGAATCTACAAAGATGATGAGCTCTCCGTCCGCCACATCGATGCCGCGGGCAAGGGCTGCCCTCTTGCCGCCGTTGGTCCTCTGTACCAGGCGGAAGAGCCGGTTCTGGTCAAAATACGGGTTTTCCTTGCGAATCGCTTCTATTATCTCATCCGTCTTTTCCACCGATCTGTCGGTCGAGCAGTCATCCACGATGATGACCTGCAGCTTTTCCGGCGGATAGTTCTGGTTGACGCAGGAAACGATGGTGCGCTGGATCCAGGTTTCCTCGTTAAAGCAGGGAATGATGAGGGTGACCGGCGGAGTGTAGTTCGGGTCGATGGGAACCGGCTTGTAAAAGGCGCCGAAAAGGTATCTTGATAATAAGAACCCCGCCGTCATGATGCTATAAAGATAAAGCACCCTGTGGAATTTGAAATAGATGACGCTCTTTGAACGCATCAGTATGATCACGAAGGATATGAAAAACAGAAGGATCGTCGACGACACAAAGACATATCTGTCCTTCCTCTTTTTGAGATACTGCCCCAGGTCTTCGATGAAGTTAAAGGCTATGAGGTATTCCCCGTCGATCTCAGCGTTGCGAGCGATCTTTGCGTCAAGTGAAAACCTGATCTCGTGGCCCTCGGGCATGCTGCCCTCCGGCACCTCAAATTTAAGCCTTACATGGTCCGCCTCGAGTATGGCCTTTACCTGCTCCTCATCTTTGGTCGTCAGCAGAATGCCTGTCTCGGATATATCCATGGAGTTTAATTCTATCTTTCCCGTCTTTTTCCCGTTTTTGTGCGGGATCACCGTCACCGGGAACGACGCCACATACCTGATGCCCGCCTTTCTGTCATGCATCAGGTCCTCAAAGCTCATGTCACCCTCGCCGTCATCGCCGCGCCTGTCGATATTTGTCCTCCTGTTTGAAGGCACATCGGGAGTAAGCCTCCTGTCCTTTTTTTCGTTGAGGAGGATCTCTTCATCCACGTTCTTTATTTTTTTTGCTCTTCTGCTTCTGAAAAAAATACCCATAGTTTTGCTGCGGGACAGGGTGGGACAGGGGACGTTTCTCTGTCCCAGTTTTATGTCAACTTCAGGACAGGGTGGTGGGACAGGGGACGTTTCTCTGTCCCAACTTTATGTCAACCCCACACTGCCTGCTTGCTATAAACGATATTGTTACAAAAATATACTATTTCTGCCGGGATTACATCCCGATTTAGTTTACATATTACTGGGACAGAGAAACGTCCCCCGTCCCACCGGCGGCACCCGTCCCACCGGCGGCACCTGTCCCACCGGCTGTACCGGCAAGATACTCATCCACCCTTGCAAAGCTGTAGCCCTGCTCCTTCCACTCCGGTATCATCTCATCCAGTGCCTGTGCGGTATACGCCGCATTTTCCGTCATATGCATGACGATCACGCTGCCTTCCTTCACCTTCACCGGTTTATCCCAGGCAACGAAACCCTTTCTGAATTTTTCTATCAGATCATCCGCTGACTTTGCGTCATAATCATGAGACGAAAAACTGCCGGATATGGAATAATAAAAGCCCACATCAAACACAGTCTCAAGTCCGCTCTTTCCCACGGTCAGGGTCGGAGGCCTGAAATACGGCGTGACGGCATTTTTTCCGTCAACCCTGATATCACCGGCATATCTGTTTAACGTCTCATAGCTTTTGACTATATCAAGCCTCAGGTTCTGCACCTCAATTGGCGACAGTTCCCTGTAGTTTACCGATCCCTTCACGGGAAGCTTTGAAAGACTTAAATGCTCTTTTGTATGCGATGCCAGCTCGTGACCGTCAAGAGCGATGGCGCGAAGCAGGTTCACATTCCTGTCCACGGCCGAGGTCTTCACAAAAAAGGTTGCCTTCACACCATGCTTTTCTAGCACATACAGAAGCTTGTTGATGGAACGGTCCGTGCCCCAGTCGTCAAAGGTCAGAAAAATGACCTTTTCGCCCTTTGTATCTATAAGTCCCTTTTTGTCCAGCTTTCGAACCTGTGCCGAAGAGAACCCCGGCAGGTCCCCGTTCGTGACAACCGTGGGATTTCCTATGTAACGCTGCGCCATGTATGAAGTCTTTTCATCCTCGCTTTCAAGCCCGGAAATGAACCTGTTTGAAAGGGCGATGACATTCTGGGAATTTTCGGGGATCTGATATCTGCCGGGCGCCTCAAGCAGCTCTCCCACGGACATCACCTCGTATCCGGAGCCTTTTTCAGGCGTCTTCGATCCATCCCTATAATAAGAGATCGTATCTATCTGCTGCCTTAAGATCGTCTCCATGAAATCACCGGATGCCGGCTTCGGCGTCATCTTTGAGGATTCATAAAGGTCCGGCCTGAAGAGCATGATGGCCCCCCGCCCGACCCTCGTGTTTTCATATCTTTTCGCAGCCTCCCCGGCGCTCCTTTTGTTCAGTTCAGCGGGACTGTTGCTTGAAAAATTGAAGGCGTAGCCCGTAAAAGTCATCCCCAGCGATGACACCGCCTCCTTTGTCTCATCCGAAGGTTTTCCCGAAGGCATCATCACCAGATCCGTCTGCGCATTGAAGCGCCACTTCAGATAGTTTCTGCAGCTGTTGATATATCGCAGGACAGATTCATAGGTCTGGGGATATGATCCCGTCTCCCTGTAGGCTATGCCGATATTTCCGCCTTCAAGCAATATCCTTTCCACCAGTCCGGGATTTTTTGTCATGTCGTCATAGGTTACATAATATGTCGCTTCCGCCCCTCTTTTTGACAGCTTATCAAAGATATCCTTTATGGATGCCTCATCAGACATTCCGTATAATGAGATCGCCGCCGCTTTTGCGGTAGTCTGGACCGTTTCAATGGGAAGTGCCCTTTTTCCGCTGTTTTTGAGGCGCAATTCCCTGATCTCATCAACGCTGTAACCCGGCATCTTCCCGCTGCCGGCTATCAGGTCATCCGTTGTCTTTATCTGAAGCCCTGCCTTTTTCAGGTCTTCTATTATGGATTCAAGTTCATTTATGTCAACCGATTTATCCCGGCCGTCGACTGTTACGATGTCTCCGAAAGCATACCCGTCGCGCTTTACCGGATAGATCACCTTTGATCCGTTGGCGGCCGCGGCTGCCCTGACACCGTCCATCCAGCTTCCGAAGATGTCATCCGGGGTCAGATCTGATTCCTGTTTTATGTCAATCTTTGGCATGTAACACATATTTTCGCTGCCGTTCAGGTCGGCGAGGGCATCTGCGCCTTTACTTATCTCCTCATAGCACTCCTCTGCACTCTTTCCCTCCAGACTTTCGCCCTCATATCCGGCATTTCCGATATTATTCCCGGAATCACGGATGAGTTTGAGGCTGTCCGGATCATCCTTTGCATCCTTTCCCGTGACAAAGAAGGTGGCTTTCGCATTTTCATTTTTGAGCGTTTTTATTATCTCATCCGTGTTTTCCGGAAGTCCGTATATGGCAAGTGCTGCCTCTTTTTTTTCGGTGATAACGTTTCTGATGACTGCGCCCTTTTTGCCTTCCGGGTCATCCTGTGCACTCCGGGTCTTTTCAAAGTCCGTCACCTCCAGATCTGAGAGCGGGCAGACGGCGATGTCTCTGTTTTCAAGCTCGGTAAGGAGCATGTCGACGATCACGTCAATGGTGTACGTCTCCTCTTCCTCCTCTGAAGACTGCGCGGAGGTATCCGATTTTTTGTCGATGGCCGGCTTGTCGGGGTATACCGGGATCTCATCCTTGATCACCTCGGAAAGCCCTTCAAGCTTTATCATTATGATGGTGTCACCTGAAAGCTTACGCACATATTCCCTTACATCACGCTTTGTCTCAAAGGTCTTTTCGTCAATGAGGTTTTCATTGGACGGTTCGATCACATTTTTATAGCCGCTGGCTGTCACGGTCTTCAGGATATTTCTGGAACAGGGAGTCCCGCTGATGAAGACGTTCTCAACTTTCTTTCCCACAAGTCCCTCTATGATGTTTTTTGTCATGACAAGACTTTCGATAAGCTCAGACGGACTGTCTGATGACTCAGCACCTCCCTCTGCAAGCGTGCTGCCGGCCACATCAAAACCAAGGGCGGGCAGACTTCCCAGAAATTCGTCGTTTTCCGCAGCCTCTATCCCGCCGACGGAAAACGTTGCCCTGATGCGGTGGTCTTTTATTATCCTCAATATCTTTTCGTTTGTGGATTCTTCTCCGAGATTGTCAAAGACGATGGCCACTCTTTTTTTTGGCGCATCCTTTCTGTCGGTGATGATCTTTGCACAGACGGCATCCGTGTAGCCGCTTCTGGCTTTTTCGACATCGTCCTCCGCCCTGTAGGACACGGATCCGTCGACACCCAGTGCGATGTCGGAATTTCTGACCCATTTCCCAAGAATGAGGTTCAGAATAAGAACAGCCCCTCCGATGAAAATGAGCAGCCCGATCAATATCACATACCATTTTTGTCTCAGTCGTTCAAGCAAGTTTTTCTCCCCGGTACAGATCTTCGTTTATATTATACCACAAATTCCGCGGGACAGGGGACGTATCTCTGTCCCAGTTTTATGTCAACTCCGGGTCAGGGTGCTGGGACAGGGGACGTTTCTCTGTCCCACCCGTCTTGCACATACATGGCGATATTTGTTAGAATTATGGATACTATGGAAACGAGCAGACTGAACACATTTAAAAGCAGATTCATCGGCGACAGGAATTTCTACAAAAAGGTCGTCGTCATTGCGCTGCCCATAATGCTCCAGAACGGCATCACGAATTTTGTGGGCCTTCTTGACAATATCATGGTGGGACGGATCGGAACCGAACAGATGTCGGGAGTTTCCATCGTAAACCAGCTTTTTTTCATCCTGATCCTCTGCCTTTTTGGAGCCTCCTCCGGTGCCGGTATCCTCGGAGCGCAGTTTTACGGCAAGGGCGATATGGAGGGTGTCAGGAATGTTTTCCGTATCAAGCTCCTGATGAATGCCGTCCTGGTGGCTGCAGCGATAGGTGTTCTCTGGCTGTTCACCGACCCCCTGATATCCCTGTATCTTCATGAGGGATCATCTGCCGGAGATCTCGATGCCACCCTTCGCTATGGCCATGATTACCTCCGGCTCATGCTTTTGGGGCAGGTACCTCTTGCGGTGGAGATGTGCTATTCATCGACACTCCGTGAATCAGGCGAGACCACCATACCCATGAAGGCATCCGTCGTGGCTCTGCTCATCAACCTCATACTGAATTATTTACTGATCTACGGCAAATTCGGCTTTCCCGTGTTGGGTGTTCGGGGCGCCGCAATAGCGACCATAGCATCGCGTATCGTCCAGGCCGGGATCGTGATCGTCTGGTCACACACACATTCTGCACAGGTTCCGTATTTTTCGGGTGTATACAAAAGCCTCATCGTACCCGGAAAGCTCGTTGGAAAGGTCCTCATCCTGACCTTCCCCATAATGATGAACGAAACCCTTTGGTCCTCAGCCGTTGCTACGCAGACAGCTCTCTACTCGACCCGCGGTCTTGCGGCAGTTGCCGCATTGAATATTAATTCAACCATAGCCAATGTCTTCAACATTGTTTTCATCGCCCTGGGTGATTCCGTTGCGATCATCGTCGGCCAGCAGCTGGGTGCCGGAAAGATTGAGGAAGGAAAGCAGACTGCCTACAGGATCATCTTTGCCTCGATCTCCGTCTGTTTTATGATGGGGTCGCTGATGTTCCTGACGGCACCCTTTTTCCCGCTTGCGTATAATACAAGCGACGAGGTACGGCGCATCGCCTCTGACATGATCAGGATCAACGCATGCATGATGCCCTTCCAGGCCTTTCTGCATTCGGCATATTTCACTATACGTTCGGGAGGAAAGACCTTTGTCACCTTCATCTTTGACAGCGGATTCATGTGGATCGTTGCCATACCTTTCGCCTTTGTACTGACAAAGTTTACAATGCTTTCCATCCTGCCGGTCTTCC
>CAMVDF010000099.1 GCA_947166195.1 uncultured Lachnospiraceae bacterium | reverse complement strand
AAAAAGATCCTTTATGCTTCCTTTGAGCCCCTCGCGCCTGTTCAGCACCCGGAACTCTTTTGTTATATTCTTTAATTCTATTACCGGTTTTTCCTTGCCATTCATGGTTGTTCTTTGTAATTAACTGTGCTTTTTGTGTTCCGTGTTTTTTGCGGTGTTCCGTGTTTTTTGCGGTGTTCCGTGTTTTTTGCGGTGTTTCGTGTTTTTTGCGGTGTTCCGGCCGCAGGTCATAACCGGCCGTTCTGTATCCTCAGAATTTCACGATCTCGGGTTCTGATGTAAATGAGCAGAAAGCTGCCGTGGCATTTTTGAAATAAAACACTTCCGTGTTTCCGTCATCCTCAGAATACATGCGCCTAAGATCCGGATATGCGTCAAGCATGGCCTTTTTTGCCTCTCTCCTTTCGTCCTCCTCAAGTTCTCCGGAAAGCCTGATCCATTGTCCGTTCAGAAACGCCGACACCTCCACCTTTGGATTTTTGTGGATCTGCTTTGATACATCCTTGCTCTTTCCCGTCTGTATATAGAGTTTTCCCTCAAAGATGTTCGCCGTGCCGAAGGGTCTGACCCTTGGCTGGTCTCCATCGATCGTTGCCAGATAGTAAGTGCCTGCGTCCTTCAGAAATTTTGCTACACGTTCCATTTTGTATCTCCTTTCCACAAAAACAGTATAAAAGCAATTATATCAGTATCTCCCCTCTTTTTCCACATCCGCAACAGAGTATATCAGAGTTGTATCAGGGGGACGGTTCTCTGTTTCAGGGGGACGGTTCTCTGTTTCGTTTTCCTGTTGAAGTACCGTGAAACGCCGTTGAATACTGATGTAACAGAGAACCGTCCCCTGTTACACGTTACCTGTTTCGGGATGTGTTGTAGAAAAAAGCCATCTGTGATAGATTAGTAGATGTTTCCATGTACTATAATAAATAAGGAGAGATACGATCATGCAGGAATATAAACCATTCAAGGAAGGAAAGGTGCGGGAGGTATATGACACCGGAGAGAATCTTGTGATCGTTGCAACGGACAGGATCTCGGCTTTCGATCACATACTGAAAAACGAGATACCGGGCAAGGGTACGATCCTCACGCAGATGTCGGCCTTCTGGTTCACTCTGACAAAGGATATCGTAAAGGACCACATGGTCTCCACGGATGTAAACGATATGCCGGAGTTTTTCAGGACCGACGCCTTCAAAGGCCGCAGCATGCTTTGCAAAAAACTTATCATGCTTCCCATCGAATGTATAGTCCGCGGCTATATCACAGGCTCCGGCTGGGCTTCTTATCAAAAAACGGGAAAAGTCTGCGGCATCACCCTTCCCGAAGGCCTAAAGGAATCCGACAAGCTGCCCGAGCCCATATATACTCCCTCAACCAAGGCCGAGCTTGGAGAGCATGATGAAAACATCTCCTTTGAGCAGAGCATAGATGTGATCGAAAGGGAATTTCCCGGCAAAGGCAGGCAATACGCCGAAAAGATCAGGGACTTCACCATCGCCCTCTACAAAAAATGTGCCGAATACGCACTGTCAAAGGGCATAATAATAGCAGACACGAAATTTGAGTTCGGGCTTGACGAAAAGGGAGAGGTGATCCTTGCCGATGAGATGCTCACCCCCGACAGTTCACGCTTCTGGCCGCTTGAAGGTTATGAGAGCGGAAAGAGCCAGCCCTCGTATGATAAACAGTATGTGAGGGATTATCTCAAAAGCAATCCTGACAGCGACTACAGCCTTCCCGGTGACATCATTGAAAAGACTGTGGAAAAATACAGGGAGGCCTTCGACAAACTAACTAAAGATTAACATAATAATGGGACACAGATACGTCCCCTGTCCCACTAAAAAAGCTTACCACTGATTGACACAAAGATGGTATAGGAAAAATGTACTACTCAAGTTTTTGTATACTGGCAGTCATACATCATCTCATTTTGAACTATGATGTATTGAAAAACGGAAAAAAGAAAGAGTCTTCAACGGCTCGTTACCGGTACAGGCAGTTTCTGAATGCCCTGCTCCTTTTCTATATCACCGACTGTCTGTGGATCTGAAGATCCGGCCGCTCGCCTACGCGGATACCACGATCTTTTTCCTGCTCATGGGCCTGTCTGTCCTCCTTTGGACAAGATATGTGGCTGCATTTCTCGACAAAAAACGCCTGCGTGCCAAATCCTTTGTGGCTGCAGGATGGATCATTTTTATCATTCTGACCATCGGCCTGATAATAAATATCTTTGACCCGATCATCTTTTATTTTTCGGAGGATACGGTTTATGAGCCGCGTTTAGGAAGATATGTCTTCATCATCCTCCAGCTGATGCTGTTTACCGTTATCTCGGTATACTCCTTCTTTGTTTCACAAAAAAGCGAGGGAAGGGAAAGGATACGCTACATGGCTGTAGGTGCCTCAGGCACGGTCATGGCGGTTCTGATCCTGCTACAGAATTATTACCCTCTCGCTCCCCTTTATACCATAGGCTGTCTGTTTGCAAACTGTCTACTCCATGTGTTTGTGGAGGAGGACGAAAAAAAGGAACAGGTAAAGATCACAGAAGCGGCAAAAAAAGACAGGGAAATATACAACCAGGTTGCCCAGAGCCTCGCTACGGATTATGACGCGATCTATTATATAAATATCGAAACAGGAAAGTATCTTGAGATATCGACCAGCAAATCCTACAGAGCCCTGGACGTTCCGGAAGAAGGCCGGGATTTCTATGAGGAGACCCGCGAAAATGTCAGAAGATATGTGCATCCCGATGACCGTTTCTTTGCAGAAAGCATGTACTACAGGGAAACCATGCAAAGGAATCTTGAAGGCCGCAGGTCCTATTCCTACAAGTACAGGATCATGTCCGGTGATGAAGCCAGGTATTACAGGTTTGTGGTGATGCTTTCCGAAGATGAAAAGCATTTTGTACTGTGCGACAAGGATATTCATGAGACCATAACAGCAGAAAGCGCCATGCTTGAAAAACAAAAGGCCACCATCACCTACACCCAGATAGCCGAAAGCCTGGCCTCAAACTATGATGTCATTTATTATGTGGATCCTGAAAGCGGCGAATATGCCGGTTACACCTCCAGAAACTTTTACGGCGAGCTCAAGGTAAACGATACGGGAACTGATTTCTTTGGCGAAGTGACAAAGAATACCGCCATCCTGGTCCACCCTCAGGACAGGGACAGGATCCTGTCCGTGCTGAACAGGGACTACATGATCACGGCCCTTGGCGAAAAGAAGCAGTTCGAGCTGAAATACCGCCTCATCGTGGGCGGGCAGACACGACACACCCGGCTTACAGCCAGAAAATCAAGTGATGACCGGCATGTGATCATCGGAGTGGAGAACATCGAGGATGAGGTGATCAAAGAAAAGGAGCACCTGAAGGCCCTGAACACCGAAAAGGAGCTTGCAAGACGGGATGAACTGACGGGCACAAGGAACAAGACCGCCTTTTCGGAGCTTGAACAGTCCATCCAGGAAAACATCAATAACGGCATGACCTACCTTCCCTTTGCCATCGCTGTCTGCGACCTCAACAACCTGAAAAAGACAAACGATACCGAGGGCCACAAGGCAGGCGACGAATACATCAAAGCCTCTGCGGATCTGCTCTGCAGGATATTTGACCACAGTCCCGTTTTCCGTATCGGCGGCGACGAATTTGCTATATTGCTTCGCGGTGAGGACTACTCCTTCAGAAAGGACCTCGTGGCAAGGCTGCGGGAGGTGTCGATGTCAAACCGCGACAAACACGACGGTCCCGTCATCGCTGTCGGGATGTCGGAATTTGACCCCTCAGGCGACACGGATGTCAAAGACATCTTTGAAAGAGCAGACCAACTGATGTATGAAGACAAGCGCAAACTCAAGGGAGAACTGTAATGTTTCAGAGGGACGGTTCTCTGTTACGCCGGACACATTTTTTTCACAGACAGAACATTTTTTGAACTCAATCGAAATATAAAATGACCTCAGGATAATAAAAACGGAGGTCATTTTTTTATGAGCGAAAACTGTTTCGAAAGGATAGAAACAAAATATCTCCTTGACAGAAAAAAGTACGCGGATTTCTGTGTCGCCGCAGGCACCCGGATAAAGATGGATGAGTACGGCGACTCAAAGATCCTCAACATCTATTTTGACAACGATACCTACGAGCTGGTGCGGCGTTCGATAGAAAAACCCGCCTACAAGGAAAAACTGAGGCTTCGCACCTACGGCATTCCAAAGGATGACACCCCTGCCTTCATCGAGATCAAAAAGAAATACGGCGGGATAGTTTACAAGCGTAGGATAACGATGCCCTACGCCGAGGCCTTTGATTATCTGACAACGGGCTGGAAGGAAGGCAGGAAGCCCGAGGCTGTAAAAAATGAGCAGATCGGCAGAGAGATCGATCATTTCATGAGTTTCTACGATCCGGAGCCGAAATTTTTCATAGGCTATGACAGGATAGCGACCTATTCAAAGGAGGACCCTTCCCTTCGCATCACCTTTGACAGGAACCTGCGCTACAGACAGACCGGATGCGACCTTCGAAAAGGTGACACGGGTCTGCTCTATGACGGCGGCGAGAATATCCTGATGGAGATCAAGGCAGCAGGCGCATATCCCCTGTGGCTTACAGAGATCCTTGACCGGCTTTCCATCTATCCGGCTTCATTCTCAAAATACGGATCCGTCTATCAGAAAACCTACAAAAACGTGCCCATTACTGATTACATGAACGTAACCGAAGTCCGTACCGCCGGTATGACTGCATTTGAAATGCCCGCCCGGCCGGTCGCAATCTGATAAAAAAAGGAGAAAACACTATGTTTGATACGATACTTGCCGAAAGCACAACCCTGAGCGTTGAAGCTGCTCTCATATGCACCGGTACATCGCTCATACTCGGACTTGTCATAGCCCTTGTATTTATGAAAAACGCAAATTCATCGAAATCCTACCTCATCACTCTGGTGCTGATGCCGATGATAGTTGAAGCTGTGATCATGCTGGTAAACGGAAATCTGGGCACGGCAGTCGGTGTCATGGGGGCCTTTTCCCTCGTACGGTTCCGTTCAATGCCCGGCACCTCAAGGGAGATCATGGGTATATTTCTTGCCATGGCTGCCGGAGTTGCGACAGGCACAGGTTACGTGGGATTCGCGGCTCTGTTTACCCTCATCGCCTGTCTCATCCTGCTGCTGCTTGAAAGCCGGGGCTTTGGAGATGCCGCCGGTGCCGAAAAGGATCTGAAGATCACTATCCCGGAAAGTCTTGATTATACAGGGATCTTCGATGATATATTTGCAAAATACACGAAAAAGAGCGAGCTTTTGAAGGTGAAGACCACGAACATGGGAAGCATGTATGACCTGTCCTACAGGATCAGGCTGAATGATGCCAGAGCCGAAAAGGAATTCATCGACGAGCTGCGCACCCGTAACGGAAACCTGACCATCATGTGCGGCAGAGTAAGCGAAACAGGGGACGGTTCTCTGTGACAAAAAACGTATCAGAGGGACGGTTCTCTGTATCAGAGGGACGGTTCTCTGTGACGCGGACGGGTAAAAATTGCGTGAAACGCTGATAAATACTGGTGTAACAGAGAACCGTCCCCTGTAACATTGAAAGGAGAATAATATGAAGAAAAAGATTTTTGCTGTTGTTTTAACTGTTGTGTTTGCGGCTTCGCTTTTGACGGGGTTTGCAAAAAACAAAAAGAATGATCCCGGACAGAGTGCATTACAGACCGAGGAAAGCACCGATGAGCTGGTGGAATTTACCGGAAACAGCGGGAAGGGCGCTTCGACCACAGAGGGCGTAAATGTTGAACTTTCCGCCGATCTTCCGGACAAGGCCTTTGAGGATGACATTGACAAAAAGGATGCGGATGCAGTGATCACATTAAAAGGTACCTCTGCAAAGGTCAGCGGAACCGGGGCAAAGGCTGACGGATCCACCGTAACCATAAGCGGCAAGGGCATTTACTACATCACCGGAACCCTTCAAAACGGCAATATCATCATTGATAATAAAAACGACGAAAATATCCGGCTCATACTTGACGGTGTCAGTATCACCTCAAAGAGCGGTCCCTGTATCACGGTAAATGATGCAAAAAATGTTTTTATCATGCTGAAGAACGGATCAAAAAACAGCATAACCTGTACCGACAGTGAAAGTGCAGCGATCGATTCCCAGACAGATATCTACTTTGGAGGAAAAGGATCTCTTGAGATCACATCCGCAAAGGACGGCATCTCTTCAAAGGACGATATCGGGATCGCAAATGGAAATATCACTGTAAAGGCAGAGGATGACGGCATCGTGGGAAAGGATTCCGTAAGGATCGCAGGTGGAACCATAACCGTTAATGCAAAGGATGACTGCATCAAATCCTCAAAGGATGACGATCCCGAAAAGGGGGTTGTGGTGATCGACGGCGGTGAGATCACTCTTTCATCGGAAGAGGGAAAGGGCGTGAAATCCGTGTATGCTTTCGTACTAAATGACGGAAAGCTGACGGTAAAGGGGTGCGATGAAGGCATCCAGAGCCTGAACATCGTACAGAACGGAGGCTCCATCGATATAACCTCAAATGACGACGGAGTGAATGTAACCGACAAGACAGCATCCGCAAATGCAGCAGCCTCACAAAACCGGGCCGACAGTGCAAACAGATCCGGTTTACAGAGCCTGACGGATAATAAAAACAAATCGGGCTTACAGAACCGTCCGGAAAAGTCAGATACACCCATGCAAAGACCCGACGGCATGCAAAGACCTGCCGGTACAGACAATCCGTCAGGAAACATGATACGGGGCAAGCACCCCGATATGCAGGGCCAGACAGGGGGACCGAAAAAAATGCAGGATTCAAACGGCGCACAACGGCCGGAAAACATGCAGGGTGGAAACTTCATGCAGCGGCCGGACGGTATGCAGCCGGGACAGGCCATGGGCGGCCGCGGAACCTTTGAAAACATAGACGGATGCATTGTCATAAACGGCGGAATCCTGAAGATCCATGCCGGCGGAGACGGGATCGACAGTAACGGGGATATCCTTGTAAACGGCGGAACGGTCTATATATACGGCCCGATCCACCAGGGCGACGGTGCCATCGACGCAAACGGCGTCATCGAACAAAACGGCGGAAAAATATTCATCCCGCAAAACCCGGGAATGATGTGAGCTGAAAGATAAGAGGGGACGGTTCTCTGTTTCGTGAAAAACCAAAACAGAGAACCGTCCCCTGATATTGTTCTGTGAAAAACCAAAACAGAGAACCGTCCCCGTGTATTCACACCGCGATCTTCCTCAGGATCCTGCTCTTTCTCATGAAAAAAACCACAATTGTACACAATACAAATGAGATAACGGCAATCACTACCAGCTTCAGGATATACAATCCATCGGGTATAAATGCAAAAAGCTTTTCAACAATTGAGATCATAATGTCATGCAGGCAGTAAACTCCCAGCATGCACTCCGATACTCCCTTGATAAAGCCCGATCTTTTTTCAAACCTCTCCGGATTTATCCGTTCAAATAATAAAAACAGAGTGCATTCAATGATGAAGCATGGTATAGGAAAATACAAAAAATATGTGTTGATCCCTTCTTCCGGAACCCTTGACAGATTTACGATCTCAGTAACAGCGATACAGATCACCGAAACTGCCGACAAAATAAGCATCTGCCGCTTTGTAATCCTGTCCTTTATTCTGTATAGCAGGTATCCAGTGAACACAAAACCGATATACCCGGCGAAAGTCCCAACATCGACCTTTTTCAAAAGAACGCTGTAGGTATCAAATTTAACCGGGATCAGCAGCAAAGTTTTTATTATGACTCCGAAAACTGCAAATATGCATACTGCGTACTTTAATATACCGTGAAATGCGGTATTGTGAAACGCTGCGTGAAAGACCGGGAGCAGTATATATATCGAAATGATCGTCGGGAGATACCACAGATGATAATGGCTGTCGCGTGTGCTCATGATGATCCACCGGGCAAGCCCCTTTACGTCCGTCACATTCTGAAGATTCAGGAGAACATCAAATATCGCATATATAAAGGACCAAAACAGATAAACAAAAAACAGATGCAGGATATTGTGCGTGAATAACCTTTTCAGATCTATCTTTTCAAGGCTCAGAAACAATGCCCCGGTGATCATCAGAAATAAAGGCACATGATACTCAA
>CAMVDF010000098.1 GCA_947166195.1 uncultured Lachnospiraceae bacterium | reverse complement strand
TTTGCCACATACTTGTCGACGATCTCATTTATCTCCTCGGTCGCCGCTCTCCTGTTCAGAAGCTGTGTCAGAGGATCCATGCCCGCCATCTGCTTGAGTTTCTTATTATACTGGTACAGCTTGTGTTCCGTAGACAGGAACTGGGCACTGAAGGAAAAAGCTATCAGGCACATGCAGAGCGTAAATATCGCAATATTTACGGCACCTACATAGGCGTATGAATTGGCGTTCAGCTTCAAAATCAGATCGTCGATACTGTCAGTCGAGCAAAAGATAAAGGTCACGACAACCACGGCAACACTGAGTATACTCATGATACTCTTGATCCTGCGGTTTTTCTGGGAATCATACCAGATCAGCAGCGTATAGAGCAGTACAAAGATCTGGAACTCGCAGGCCCAGCCCACATATCTGGCAAAAATAAACGAGGATACACTGACGATTATCCCGAAAAGTGAAAGCAGAAAGGTGTTGTCATCTGTATAAAAGGTGAGAGCGATGTGAGCAACGATAAAGGATGCGGTAACGGCAAACATGATACCGAAATTCATCACCGCCTGTACGAAAAAGAAAACTGCAAGGAAAGCATACCACACGCCCAATATCATGCTTATGATCCTCATGAGCGTGATCAGATCATTTGCAACATCCTCGCCGGCATTATCAAATGAAACAAATTGTCGGATCCTTTTGATTATCTCCAACTTTCCATCCCCCTAAAACAGTGTCGCTGATCTATCTTCTCACATATTTCCTGAAATAATAGATAAGATCAAAATAAGTATGCTCTTCGTCGTCTCCCGAAGGGACTATCTCCCAGTCATCCTCTGCATCAAGATCAGGGAACCAGGCATCCGCCTCATACTCTCTCTCGATCTTTGTGATGAATGCCACATCACACATATCCACAAGTTCAGTATATATTTTTTCGCCGCCGATTACAAATATTTCTTGTGAAGGATACTGCTCCAGTTCGGACTTCAGTTCCTCCACGCTGTGACAAACGGTACATCCGGGTATCGAAAGACCGGGATTGCGAGAAAGAACGATATTTGTCCTGTTTTTCAATGGTTTTCCTCCCGGAAGGCTTTCAAGCGTCTTCCGGCCCATGACGACCACCTTTCCCTCCGTCATGGATCTGAAAAACCGCTGATCCTCGGGAATGTGAGCCAAAAGCCGGTTTTCAAAGCCTATCGCCCAGTTTTTGTCAACTGCGGCTATGAGATTCATGTCATATCCTCCTCATCGATCCCACTTGTCGGCAAGCGAGTTGATCTGATCTGCAAATTTTGCCATATCCTTGTTTGAAGAATGCTCATTCTTTCTGATAACGGAAAGAAGCCTCTGGCCCGCTGCCATAAGCCTGTCAAAGATACTGCTGACAACGCGATGCTTCGCTGTTTCGACGATCCTTACAGGCTCTGCTTCGCGGATCACCTGTCCGGTCAGCAGATCCACCACCGTTCCGCTGTAGGGAGCATATGATTCAAGTCCAAGTTCTTCCTTCAGCGTCGCCGCAAATTTATCAGTCACGGTATCCTCGCCGTGCACAACAAAAACCCTGTCGGGTTTTGACGAAAAGCCTCTCATCCACTCGAGCAGTCCTGCCATATCAGCATGTCCGCTCATTCCCACAAGGCCCTTTATCTCAGCCCTGACCTCGATCTGCTCGCCGAAAAGCTTTACCGAGGAAGCCCCCTCCATCAGCGCACGTCCCAGTGTCCCTATGGCCTGATATCCCACAAAAAGGATCGTTGACTCCGGTCTCCAGAGATTGTGCTTCAGATGGTGCCTGATCCTTCCGGCTTCGCACATTCCCGAGGCTGAAATGATCACCTTTGGTTCTTCATCCTCATTTATCAGCTTTGACTCCTCAACAGTGATCGCAAGGTTCAGTCCGGGAAAAGTAACGGGATTGATCCCTTTTCTCACAAGTTCCAGCGCTTCATCATCAAAACACTCAGCTCCGTTTTTCTGGAATACGCTGGTGGCATCAACAGCAAGGGGCGAATCCACATAGACCGGAAAATCAGGGAAATCCTTCACCAGTCCCTGTTCCTTTATCTGTCTGATAAAATACAGCATCTCCTGGGTCCTGCCCACCGCAAAAGACGGGATCACAACATTTCCGCCTCTCATGAAGGTCTCGTTGAGGACCTTTGAAAGTTCCTGCACATAGTCAATGGTAACAGTGGAGTGCAGCCTGTCACCATAGGTTGATTCCACGAGAACATAGTCTGCATCTTCGATCTTTGTGGGCTCTTTCAGGAGAGGCTGGTTTTTATTTCCCACATCTCCGGAAAATACCATCTTTTTGGTTGTACCTTCCTCGGTGAGCCAGACCTCGATGGCTGCCGAACCCAAAAGATGTCCCACATCGGTGAATCTGATCGAGATACCTTCGCACACATCGATCTTTTCATTATATCTTACAGGTGTGAGGAGTCTGATGGCCCCCATGGCATCTTCCATATTGTAAAGGGGCACGAATTTTTCAAGATCCGCCGATCTCTTGGCCTTTCTGTTGCGCCACTCTGCTTCAAACATCTGTATATGGGCGGAATCACGGAGCATGATGCTGCAAAGTCCGCAGGTTGCTTCCGTGGCATATATCCTTCCCGTAAAGCCCTTTTGAAAAAGCAGGGGAAGCAGACCTGAGTGGTCGATATGGGCATGGGTCAGAAACACGTAATCTATGGCTGATGCCTCCACAGGGAGTTCCACATTTTCAAAGAGATTTTTTCCCTGCTCCATACCATAATCAACAAGTATATGTTTGTCATTTACTTCAATATAATGACAGCTTCCAGTGACCTCATGTGCCGCCCCGATAAATTCAAGCTTCAAACCGTGTCCTCCTCTATGCTCCTGAGCTTGTGATATGCGTCATCTTCTATCAGCATCTCGCTGTGAGAGATCAGAAACGCCCTGCCCGCATCGGTCAGTTCTGAAACGCTGCCGTATTCCGATGCATTGAAAAGCAGCCCGCTGTACTTTTCGATAGGCATATCATTCCTGTCTATGACGAGATAATACTCCTTCTCACTTCCCGATTTGTAAAATGAACTCGAAAAACCACCGGTGTGGTCGGCAACTGCGCAGAATCTGATTGCATCATCTAAAGATGTGAACCTGACCGCGCACATCCTGAAACGGTTCTCCGATACCCGGATATTTTCCTCATCCTTTTCGATCTCTTCCCTTATCTGTCTGATCTCGGCCATCACGGCGGGTGTCAGATTGCCTTCCTGCCTGATCCTTTCCTCCATCACATCAACGATGTCGTTCCTGATCTTTTTGGGCAGATGCTTCGGATTATCCTTCACTGCCTCATCTATATCCTTTTTCAGTTTTTCAACTCTCTCCCTGTCACCCCCTGCCAGGTTGTCAAGTATCTCATCCACACTGGTCTCGTGGAAGATTATGGATATGCTGTTGTCCTTCAGAACACTGATCTGTGCCGATGCCAGATGCAGACCGTCCTTTTTCCCCATACCAAGCTGTTTTGAGCCGATATCAAGGATCTGTCTGAAGAATTCCTTTGTCCTGTCTGTCCTTTCAATGATGTCATCAAGATTCAGACCGAAGTCGATCAGCTCCGATTCAGTGATAACGCACCTTATATCCTTTTCTCCCAACCTGGTAAATCTCATCTTTTATCTCTTTTTTCTTTCTTTTTCCGCCAATATGGTATACTGTTTTATGCGATGTGCAAAGTTGTGTATAGTATACCACATCTCATTCCGAATATGAAAGGAAACTGTATGACAAAAGAAGAATTTCTGGATGAACTCAGGTCATCCCTTTCCGGAAATGTTTCCGCAAAAGTGATAAATGACAACCTGAACTATTATGAGAACTTCATAAACACGCAGCTGCGGAAAGGCCGCGGCATTGATGAGATCCTGGAAGAGCTCGGAAGCCCGCGTCTTCTGGCAAAAACGATCACGGATACCGCCCCCGAGGAGGACCGCCGTACCGTGGATGCCTATTCAGATAATAAAAACGATGACGACAATGACAGCAGCTTCATCATGCCCTGGCGGTTGATAATAAAAGCGGCATTTCCCCTCATGCTGGTCATCTACCTGATCTTCAGCCTGGCATCCCTTGTTCTGCCCGTGCTGATCATTCTTGGTATTGTGTTTTTTGTGATAAAGGTGTTCTCAAAAGGCCGGTAGCGAACAAAAGACACGATACTTTTCGGGGTTTTTCCGAAATGTTTGAACAATTTATGAACTGCCTCAAATCCCCTTGATTTAGGGGTTCTTTGGTGTTAACATTCTTCTTGTAGACGGGTTAACCCTTCAATAGCCCGTTTGCTTTAACCCCTTATTAATTATTTATACTCCCCTCAAAGGCGACGGTGAAAACCGTCGCCTTTACTTTCTCAAAACTCTGAAACCGTCATATCAGCACCACAGTTCTCCTTTATCCTGTCGATTATACGGTCCGTTTCCTCCCGTGTCCTGTCAAAAAACGCTGCGACATTTGATGAATCAGTGTATTTGACATTAATATCATGTCCTCTGATCTGCTCCTTTATGGCATCCTCCAGCCTTTTGATCCGTCCGCTGTCCACATCACCGGCATCAAACATCAAGACCCTGTATTCCATTTCCTTCTTTTCCATCAGCTTCAGGATATAACAAAGCATCCTGATATGTGAGGGATTGAAGATGCTGACATTTTCCAGCAGATCACTTGAAAGCCTGTTTTCCAGAACGGATGAACTCCTGATCCTTCCTTCACTGTCCGTTGCTTTTCCATCCCTGATATCTGCGGAAAGCTCACCCCTGTCGATCAGACTTACAAATATCTCAGTGAGTGCCGGATCAAACTGGGTTCCTGAGCACCGCACCAGCTCATCCCTGACCTCATCGGACGAAAGCCTCTTTCTGTATACCCGGTTTGACGTCATGGCATCATAACTGTCCGCCAGCGCCAGTATCCTTGCCACCAGTGGAATGTCGGTTCCGGAAAGTCCATCAGGATAGCCTTTTCCGTCAAACCTTTCATGATGATACCTTATCCCGTCAAGCATTCCCTCCACCTCGCCTCCAAGCGACGCCATGATCTCATATCCTATCTCGGTATGCTTTTTCATGAGGGTAAATTCCTCATCGCTAAGCCTTCCGGATTTGTTGAGAACTCCGTCAGCCACGCCTATCTTTCCGATATCATGTACCAGACCTATATAACGGATCCTGAGGATGTCATCCTCCGTCAGATCATAGACAGCAGCCATCTCCCGTGCCAGCCTCCCTGCGTACAGTCCTACCCTCTCGGAATGTCCTCCGGTGTACTCGTCCCTGGCATCTATCGCCCCGGCGATGGTCTCGATCGTATTGATCGTCATGGCCATCCTGCTCTCCTCCCGTTTGTGTCGGTCCTCAGATACATCCCGAAGCGCCTGCAAAAGCGTCGCTCCCAAAAGGCCGACAAGGCCTATACAGAGATATACCCCGAACATGACCGTCTTCGGACTGTAAAAACCAGCCAGCTCGATCAGGGACATGACAACAAATATCAGGGCTCCGACAACGCTTATACGATAGGAAACGATCCGTTTTTTTATTACATCGGTGACTATGTTTACAACGACGATAATGATACTCACAAAGGCAATAACATGCATGATCCTCAGGGTCACAAACATTTCCGCAATACCTGAAAGAGACAGCAGGATGCTCACGATGGTCTCTATGAGGGCCGCCACCTCGATCACAAGATATCTTCTGTGATATATCTTGTGCTGTACAGCATCAAAATAAAGACACGCAAAGGGTATCATCAGATCAAAAGCCAGATAGGAAAAAAACTGCGACATGGATGGTCTGGAAAAGATCAGCTGCCTGATCTGCGACTCACTTATTATCCAAAGTGCCACATCCGTGATGAGGAGGCTGAGCCACCCAGCAGCCTCAGTCCTTTCGTTCCAGCCAAGAAGCCTCACCGCAGCTGCCGTCACGATACCGCAAAAAAGCAGGATGACAGCTATGATATTTACGGCAAGCGCATCTCCTATCACACCAAACCAGACATTGTTTCCATACCCTATGGAAACTGTGTTCAAGGTACCCTTATTTTTGACCGTCAGATGGATAGTGATCTTTTTTCCAGAGTCAGCGCTGCCGATCTGTGTGACAACATAAGCGCTGGGAAGAAAATAGCTGAGATCATCCGAAGTTGAGGATGAGTAGCTTTCCCGAAGCTCCCCACCTATGAATATGCTGACATTCTGCATCGACCCCCTGGCCATGAGGCTCATGCCGTCATTGAGTCCCTCCGGCAGTGTCCTTGAAAGGATGATCTCATCTCCGGTACTGCTTGACACCGCTGCGGGAAGGGTCACCTCCCTGCTGTCCCCTTCATATGTCATAGACCATCCGCTGCGAAGCTCTGTCGAATCAAACGAACCGATCGGAGCCTCCGACACCGTATTTTTGTCAAACATGGCAATGATCATGATCAGAGCGGTGACGGCAAGCAGGAACAGAATCGAAAACTTCACCGTATCCGAAGCAATATTAAATATCCGTTCTCTTTTTTCATCATTCATGATCCCTGTCCCCTGATCAACCCTGTTATATCGGATATCCTGATGTAATATCCCTTTATCCTGTTTTTCACCTTCATCGTCCGTATCTCAAAGCTGTAGTTTTTCCCCTTATTCTCAAATGTTTTTGTGACCGGATCCCCCGTTTCCTCATTTCCCACGTATGACATGAGGGGCTGTCTCAAAAATGTATTGAACATGCCTCCGTTTCCGGGTATCTTTTCCTCCAGTTCCCACTGACGCAGCTCCGGAAACAGCTCTGCGGCAGGATCGTTGCATCCCCTGTACCTCAGCCTCCTGTCCAGTATGATATACCCGGCCATGACCCTGTCATCATTTATTATAGATGTATTGTGATACAGCGAGTACCTGTATATCTTCACCAGAGGTATCAGGATGATGACCATAGATACGACAAACGCCACAGGCATCAGTTCGTACCTGAGTCTGAAAAGCCTTTCAACCAGATAAACTGTCACAGTGACCGCCTCGGCAAACAAAACGATCTCAACATTGATCCTGCTCACTGTATTTTTTCTGTTCAATGATATCATCCCGGCAACGATGCTCGCCACTACATAAAATACCATCGTGACCAGATACATCGTATGCATGGGACCGTAGGTTTTTTCCAGATAGCTTCCATCCGGTCCGGTGATCAGATCGATGCTCCTGTAAAAATAAGGATACTTCCCGATGGTAAACACCCCGACATAAAGAACTGTCTGAACCCCGGCCATTATCAGCCTTTTCAGTTCCGACAGTTCGATCCTGCAAATGGTACATACAATGATAAATGTCAGCATGGGCGCATACATCCCCGAGGCATATGAGATCTTCACTGCAAGTATGGCCTCCTCCGGGTTTGATGCCACCGATACGCAATAGTGTCCCGCATTGCTGACCGTGACAGCCGCTGCCAGCAGGATCACCGTATAATCCAGATTTCTGCCATACGCGGTCAACAGTACAAGGATCATCAGCGAAACGAAAAAACAGATGAGATATACCATGGGCACCTCCAAAAAAATTATGATCTCAATTCTCTGGCTACAGCCAGAACATCCCTGTGCTTCAGTTTCCGCGGTTCAAACCTGATGATGCTGTAGACAAGCTGCATCACCAGACCGGCACCAAAGGTACTGATGAGGGTTCCTATGCCTACAGGACCGCCCAGAAGATACCCGGCCAGAAGTACAAGGGCCCAGAGCAGGACCTCCACTATACCGATGGGTATCTTCGGCATCCTTTTTCCCAGTCCCACAAGCAGTGCGTCTCTCGGTCCGCAGCACTGGCAGGCACTCATATATATCCACATCCCGACGGCCATGAAGACAAACCCGGCCAGCATGATACATATCCCAAGCCACACATTGTCATTTTCCGGAAGTCTGTTCAGATAGTTAAAGGTCTGGACAAAGTTGCCGGTAAGCAAAGCGTCTATGATGGTCCCAAAGCCGATCTTTTCCCTGAGCAGCAGATCTATCAGAAGAACCGTGACTGCTACCACTGTCATGGATATCCCGTAGTTTAACGGGGTATGCTTTGCAATTCCCATCCCCAGGCAGTCCCAGGGCGCAAGTCCGATATTTGCATATATGGTCAAGTGTACGCCAAAAGCAAAGACCACAAGCCCGGCCACGATCTTCAGCCATTCCCGTAATATTGTTTTCCTCATCAGTTCCTCTCCGCATTTAAAATGATACGAACCCCTGCTTTCATCCGCGAAAAGGGGTTCGACCTTCATCTGAAGTGAGTCACGAGGGAATCGAACCCTCGACAACTTGATTAAAAGTAATGATG
>CAMVDF010000097.1 GCA_947166195.1 uncultured Lachnospiraceae bacterium | reverse complement strand
AATAAAGGAGCATACCCCGTCCGTAGGAAAACATCTCCGTTGCAAGAGCCCTGTCCTCCTCCGCTTTCAGGAGCGCGGTCCCTCCCATGAGAAAGAACATCAGCAAAGCACTGATGAAAAAAGCTGCCATCTGTGAAAACAGATATCCGTAGAGCCCCATGTGAAACACCAGAAGCAATATCATATTTGATGCGATGATGATCGCCGTGCAGGATACGGAGCCTGTTATCATGACCTTAACATTCTCCGAGCCCTGACAGAAAAGAAGCATGAATTCGTAAAGAGCATCGCACAGATAGATCATGGCAAAAAGAGCCGCATATACCTTGAAGCCCCTGTCTATCGGAAGAATGACCTCAACGGCACAGATGACAAAGACAGCTGCCGCGGAAAGCAGCACTCTCCTCAAACCCGTGCGCAGGATTCCTCCTCTTTTTTCCGGGTTTTCTATCCCGTATCGCAAAGCCGCCTCTCCCGCATTAAAGGAAAGCAGCGGAACAGCAAGCAGAAGTGCCGACTGTATCACATCTGCCGTCCCGTACTCCGCAGTCGAAAGCACATTTGTATAAAAGGGTACCAGAAAAAAGACCAGCAGTTTTGAAACGAAGTTGCTGACCGTGAAAAGTGCCATATTTGACAGGAGATAACCTGTTTTGGACTTACCCTCTGTTTCTTTCACGGAAAACCTCCAGGAAAAGCAGGAAAAGCACCGGACTGTAATCAGCCCACATCAGATCCATATCTATGAAGGATTCAAAAAAGATCGCAAAGATCGCTGCCGCGGCTATATGCGTGCTCCTGTCGTATCTGACATGCTTTCCGGCGTTTACCAGCGTTTTTATTATGAGAAAGGCTGCGATCGCAAATACTATGATGCCGTGGACGGCCAGGATATCATACATGGCGTTGTGGATATTGTATTCAAAAAAGGACTTCAGTTCATAACCTGAGCCGATACCTGTCAGTATATGGTTTTTTAACATCTCCCAGATCTCGGCCCAGATATCCTCCCTGCCCGAAAAGATGTTTTTGTAGAAAAAGGGCATCTGCGCATTAAATCCCGTACGGGACAGGCTGACATAGGCCCAGACAAACAGCAGGGAGCCGAATACCGCAAAAGCCGACAGAAAAACATATTTCCTTTTGTGCACTGCCGGATCAAAAAAGAGAAAAAGGAAATAGAAAAAGACGAAAAACACCAGAGCCATGAAAGCGCCCCTGGCCAGATGCCAGAGTATCAGCGTGAAGGTCCTCAAAAAGGCTGCCACTATGAAAAAACCGAAAAGAATGTTTTTTTCCACAAGACGCGACAGCACGATCAGCGCGGCAAAAAGCGTGAAAACGGTATAGGTGGCACCGGTATTTGAATTGTAGGAAAATGCCCTGTCATATATAAACCACGAAACATACATCAGAAAGAAAAAGATCTCGAGCATTTTCATCTGAAGATCAGAAAGCTTCACCCTCTCTCCCATATATATCACCAGGAGAAAATCGGCCAGTATCAGTATACAGCCAAGATTTGAGCCTATGATGATGAGATTGATAAAGGCGGTCAGCACGGCAAGTCCGGTAAGGATCAATGCGATATCCCTTTTTTTGAGCCTTTCGATGATGTCTCCTTTTATCAAAAGCAGGAGAGACAATCCCGCAAAGATGATGAGTGAATTGTATTTTTCCGTGATATGGTAAAAATACGGGAAGCTCCAGGTCCCCGCAAAAAAGATCATCATCAGGACAAGCGGGATGAAAGCAAGCCTGTCCTTTATGATCACAGACTTTTCATTATTTTCAGAAGCTGCTTTTCTCTGGCCTGCCATGAGGTTGACTCCTTATCAAGTTCGCACAGCAGTCTCACATGGTTTTCCTGCCGGAAAAGATATTTGATCTTTTCTGCGATCTCGTCTGTATCTTCAGTATCCTTTATTATATCACTGTCCTCGTATCTTTTGATGACGGACAGTGCCCCGCACTTTGAGGATATGAGTATCTCCGTCTGTGACAGCAAAGCTTCCAGAGGAGCCAGACCAAAGGTCTCAAAACGGGAATTCTGGATGAATATCCTGTTCTTTTTGTAAAGTTCCATCAGTTTTTCGTGAGAAACAAGACCCTCGTTTTTCACAAAGGGAAAGGAATTTATCTCCCCGGTGTCAGCTCCCTCATCACCGCAAACCGTCAGCGTGATATCAGGGTATCCGTCATTTACGAGTTTTTCAATGGCCCGGCAGATATTCACGATTCCTTTCCTCGGCATACCGCCGCCTACAGTGATGATCCCGTGAGGATCCTTTTCCTGCGCCGGAATATCCTCCTGCATCAGTTCCCAGTCTATGCCGTTTGTGAGATGCCCGGTTTTTTCTGCATACTGTGGGTAATTTTCCTTTAACCACTCCTCAAACTGCCTTGATACCGCCAGGATCAGGTCGGTTTTTTCAAGCATCTTTCGTTCAAGCCCGGCCATCCTTGCGTCGGGAACCCTGTTCATCTCGTTTTCAAATTCGACACAGCCGTGCATGAGATATGCGGACTTTTTGCCAAAAAGCCTGCAAAGATCCATCCCGTATATATTCTGCTTTGAAAAGCCTGAAAACAGCACTGCATCGGACTTTGCGATCTTTGCCGGCAGTTCAAGGGCCCTGCCTGTCTTTGAGATATTTTTCAGATACAGGGTGTTTTTCGGGGCATTCTTTATGAGAGCATCCGTGACTATGGCAGGTCCCGTGCCCGAGAAGTTGTCTCCCGCTATGAATAATACAAACTCATCCTTTTTTGTGCTCACTCCTGTACTCCCTGCGGCCCTCGCACATACACTCCCAGGCCCTTTTCATGGATATCTCATTCCTGTACAGCCTTCTTTTCCTCAAAAGGAACTGAAGCGAAAGAAAAAGCCACATACGCTCATCCATGGCTTCATAGCCGGCTCCCCTGTCAAAAAAGAAATTCTCATTGTAGCCCGTAAACCACCCTGATTCCTGAGGCAGAAGATGCGCTATCCTTTCGGGCACATAAACGACTCTGATGCCCCGTTCCATCGCCCTGAAAAGAAAGATATTTTCCTCTCCCATACTGTATCTGGCGCCCGATCCAAATTCGGTATCAAAGCAAAGATCGCCTATAATGCTGCGCCTGATGGCTATCTCCGGGGAAAAGATCCTCATGGAATGAAGCTTTCCCAAAGTCCCCTCCTTTTTGAGGACGGGCATTCTTCTTTCAGGTCTTTCTATGAAAAAAACCAGGATGCCCGCATCGGGATTCCGGTCAAAGGCTGCATTTATCCGCTCAAAGGCATCATCATCATATCTGACATCATTGTCACACAGGATCACTCTGTCGGAACGCGCGTTCATGAGTGCTTCATTCCGGCTTACTGACAGCCCCCGTTTCCTTGACTCTCTCACATATATATTTCCGTATCTCCCGCCCTGCTCATATTCATTTTCGGTTCCGCACTGATTAATGATGAGAACATCGGTGCGGATGTTCAGCATATCCACATAATGGAGCGAATCATCCTTGTCCATCACCGACAGCAGGACCTGCAGCTTGTTCCTCATGATCTAGACCCTTCTTGCAACTGCGTGAAACGCATAAAAGACAAAGCAGTACGCACTCTTTATAAGTCCCAGTCCCTCCACATTCCTGTAAAGGTTCCATATTCTTTTGACGGCAGTCTTTTTGTTTGAAGACAAATTCCCCGCACTTCTCCGGTACAAAGTCAGCGGCCTGTTCAGACCATAAGCCCTGTAGCCGGCCTTGAGGATCTTCCACCAGGTGGCAGTATCCTCGCTTGGAACATCAGGCATCTCTATCATGCCCTTTGAGATCTTTTCCATATCAAACATCACCGTGCTGGTAAAGATCGTCGTATTCTTCAGCGCCTTTTTGTAGGTCATCTCCTTTGGGACCCTGACCATCCTGTCTATGCTGATCCCTTCCTCATCCGCAAAGCAGTATCCGGTAAAGGAAAACGCACAGTCCTTTTCCCTCATAAACTCAAGCTGAAGCCTCAGCTTTTCCGGCTCCCATAGATCATCGGCATCAAGAAAGGCAATGTACCTGCCTTTTGCCAGTTCTATACCCCTGTTCCTCGCCTTCGCGGGACCAAGCGGCTCTTTTAAGGAATAAAAACAAAATCCGTCCTTTTCACAAAGTCCCTTCAGGATATCCGCACTCGCATCCGTGGATGCATCATCTATGAATATCACCTCTCTGCTTTCTTTGCAGTCCTGTGAAAGGATGGAGGCTGCGGTAGCCTGCAGAAAGGGTGCTGCATTATGCACCGGTATTATTATCGACACCAGAGGCGCTGACATCTTCTTTTGCTCCTTCCGTACTCTCTTTTGTAAACAGTATCTTGACGGTCAGTATGATGAGCCTGATATCCAGCCAAAGCGAATACTGCTCCATGTAGTAGAGATCAAATTTCAGCTTGTCATAGGGCTTGGTATTGTACTTGCCGTACAACTGGGCGTATCCCGTGATACCTGCCCTGATCTTCATCCTGTACGAAAACTCCGGCATATCCTCGATATACTTTCTGATAAACTCCGGTCTTTCGGGCCTGGGTCCCACAAAGGACATATCCCCTTTCAGGACATTGAAAAGCTGTGGCAGCTCGTCGATACGGAGCTTCCTGATGACAGCTCCCACCGGAGTGATCCTCGGATCCTTTTCACGCGCAAGGACAGCCACTCCGTTCTTTTCGGCATCCACTATCATGCTTCTGAATTTAAGCATGGAGAACTCTCTGGCGTTTTTGGTGCATCTGATCTGCCTGTAAAAAACCGGCCCCCCGTCGGATATCTTTACGACAAGTGCCGTCAAAAGCATCAGCGGAGACAGGATGATGAGCAGCATGAGTGAAAGTACGATGTCAAAGAGCCTTTTGATCACCCTTTCCTCATATTCAAAGGGGTTGGCCTCCGTCAAAAGCAACGGCGTATCAAAGAGATTTACCGGCTCCGCACCGTTTAATATGATATCGGAGATGTTCGGTGCCGAATATATCCTCTTGGAATTTTCATAGCAGTATTTGAAGATGCTGTTCCTCTTTGAAGTGGATATATCCCAGAGCATCACGGTATTGTGGGCATCTATCTTTTTTTTGATATCCCTCATGTCCTCATCGGCAGAGATCTCGTCCATGATATTGAGCCGGTCTGTCTTGCTCGAGAGCCTGTCCGTGAGCTCTTTTGCAGACCCTCTCTGGTATATGAGCAGGACATCCATGGGTTTGAAAAGCTTCCTGTAGCCCTTTCCAAGCAGGGCAATCCAGAGGATCGAAAAAACAGTCTCAAGCAAAAACACTTTTGCCAGAGGAAGGAGATCGGGAAACTTCAGGGACTGCAGCACCATCAGCACATAGTAGGCAGTATTTGAAAAAAGAAGGGTGAAAAAGTGCGAAAAGATCACCTCCGCATCCTTTCGAAGTCCAACCAGCAAACCTCCGAAAACCCTCCCGGAAAATACCATCAGGGATATGAAGATCAAAGCCATGAGTACATGGCCCCTGAAATACAGCTGGGTTCTAAACTGGGGATTATAATAAACATTCAGTACATAGATGGCAAGAGCCGTCTCGCATACCACAAGAAGTCCTGCCGTCAGGAGTATGTAGAGTCTTTTCAGAGCATCCTTTGTTCTCATCAACGTTTTCCCTTAAGCAAAAGCAGGAACGCTCCGGGCAGACCCAGAAGCCTCATGAGCGGAGGCAGGGGATAGAGCACCCTGTACTGCTTTAATGCCTTTTTTTCAAATCTGATATAATGCGAGGCATACTTGATACGAAGCAGGGACATCTTTGTATTGCCGACCCTCTGCCCGTAATACAAAAACCAGGCCGTGGGATTCTCATCTCTCAGACGCTTCACATCATCCGTGTATCCGTTTCTCAATATCTCGCATACGGTAAGGATCTTTGGAAGCACTCTGAACACCCTGCCTCTGTCGATCCTGTCATACACATAATCCTCCGGCACATATTTCTCGCCGGGTATTTCGGGAAAGAGATTCCTTTTTAAGAGATCGGTCCGGAGGACCAGCGTGGTCTCTCCCTGAAAGCCCCTTTCGTAAAGGCCCTTTAATGTCGTATCGGTATTGTCCGGAAATCTCTGTCCGTAAAGGGTGTGTCCCTCATCCGATCCTTTGTGGGCTATGATACCCGCAAAAGAGTCGTCATTTTCAACCTCTTTCCACGCTTCCAATATATCATTTACCGCATTTTTTGTAAAATGATCATCCGAATCAAGGCAGACAAAAAGCGGGGTTTCACAAAGCACCACCCCCCTGTTGTGTGCCCTCATCTTTCCTCCGTTTTCCTGATAATGATATATGATCGAAAGCTTCCCCTCCGCCTGGTACTCCTTTATGAGTTCCTTTGTCCCGTCGTCGGAGCCGTCATCCACCACAAGCCAGACAAAGTCTTTATTATCCTGCATGCAAAGGCTCCTGTATACCCTCGGAAGCAGCTTTCTTCTGTTGTAGGTCGGTGTGAACACCGTCAGTTTTTTCATTTGAAAAGCCTCTGCATCTCCCAGACACCGGTATAGTCCGCAAGTTCAAAATCCTCATGCTCCTTCAGTTCATAGCGGTAGACCGAACGGTTTGCGGTATGTCCCACAGGGATCATCCCGATCTCTTCACAATAATCCGCTATATCAGACCCTCTCGTCAGGACGAGATACTCCGTCCCTGTCTCATCAAGGGCCTTTTTGAAGGCACCCTCATCCATCCTCACGCCCCGTCCAACCACGGCCAGAAGTCTGTTTTCGTAATTCTCCTCTGTCCGGATGGCCTCAGAATCCACTCCGTTCGTGATGGCATCTATGTACTGTTCCCTGTCACAGGCAAGAAGTATCGAAGCATCATACTGCCTTATCTGCATACTGTAATCATATTCCGCCATTACCTTTGGAAATTCCTCATCGCAGTCTTTGTGTATGATGTCACAGACCTGCAGCAGTTCTCCCGGCATCTGATAGATATTTGTATTCACCGAATACCCGTTTTCATAGATGAAGCTGCCTGCCGTCCCAAAGATACACAACAGTATCAGAGTGGTCACAAAGGCCCTGACCCGGTTTTTTGAGAAACGGAATACGATATTTACGGAAGCCCAGGAGATCACCGTTATCACCGGAAACATCCAGAAAAATCTGTAATACTCCTTGTTCACGTCAAAAAAATGATCCAGTATTACGGGAAAGACCGGATTGAACACGGTGAGAAGACCGGTCACGGCCTGCGGCAGAAAGATGAGACGTTCTCTTTTTTCTCCCCTTACCGCTATGAAGATGAGCACCAGAAGATACATCAAAAGATAGAGGGTGCCCTCTCCGTAGTACCCCACGCACTTAAAGATATATGAAAATCCGGCATCATTTACATTCAGAGTCTGCATCTTTCACCTCGGATATGTATAAAGGACAAACATTCCCTTCACATAGGCCACATAGGTAAGCACCAGGACTATCCCCGGGATCATGCATACAACGGATTTTACCGCTATGGAAATATCCTTTTTTATAATGCAAAGGGGCAGGATGGTGATCGCTATCATGGCAGGGATGAGCATGTTTGACGAGCTTGAAAGCACCGGCGCCCCGAGGGATACAAGCAGCAGCAAAAGCCAGTTCTCCTTTTTCTTTGCATCCTCGAGGATATTTACATAGATAAAAAATATCCCGGGCAGCACCACATTTGCCAGAAGACACTTGCCCTCATAGGTCCTGGTAGTCAGAAAAACGGACGGAGTAAATATCGTGGTAAAGAAAAAATTCATAAAAGACGCAAATACGATGAAAAGCGTGGTCTTTTTGATACTTCCCGAAAAGATCTTTTTGCCTGTCATATAAAGCACCATGTTTGTCAGCAGGATGGAAACTCCCGCCATCACGGTCTTGCACCAGATGAGGGGATGAATCCCGGTGACATCACAGAGCACTGCATCATTTAAGGGAAAGACTGCAAAGAAATACCGCATCTCGAAATGATCCTGCCAGTTTCCGGTATATGGATCATAGATATTGAGGGTGTCCGTCCTCAGTGATGTAGTGACATTTGCCACATAGTACGCGGCATCCAGCGTGAACTGATAGTTATATATGATAATAAAAGCCTCTATGGCCGTGACAGCAAGGATGATGAAAAGAAAGATACCTTCCTCCCTCAGTTTTCCCGCAAAACCCCCCGATCCATTCCCTTCTTTTTTCAGAAAACGCAGCACAAAAAGAAGAAGTGAAAATGCGCTTATGGTTGCCGCTGCAGTGACCCATACCGAGGTCAGGAGAGACAGCGGTCTGAAAAGCAGCATGACGGGTATGCAAAAAAACGCAAAGAGGAGATAATAAAGAAAAAAGCCCGT
>CAMVDF010000096.1 GCA_947166195.1 uncultured Lachnospiraceae bacterium | reverse complement strand
CACTCCTGCCTTCACCATGAAATTCTGGAATATCGGCGGCGAGGGACAGGTGCTCGTGGGCGGACTTGCCACCGCAGCCTGCATGATACTGCTTGAAAACAGGCTGCCGGGCGTTCTTATTATGCTGATCTCCTTTGTGGCGGCGATCGCTGCCGGCGCGCTCTGGGGGCTCATCCCCGCGGTGTGCAAGGCCAGGTGGAATACAAACGAGACGCTGATGACGCTCATGATGAACTACATCGCAACGCAGCTGGTGTCATTTTTTGTCATTATCTGGGAGGTGCCCAAGGGTTCGGGAAAGATCGGCATCATCAACCAGAACAGCCATGCCGGCTGGATGGTCCAGCTTTTCGGCTCCAAATATATGCTTTCCATCACCGTTTCCATCCTAGTGACGGTGTTCATGTATGTTTACCTCAATTACAGCAAGCACGGCTATGAGATCCAGGTTGTGGGACAGAGCCTCAACACCGCAAAGTATGTCGGCATCAGCGTCAGCAGGGTCATAATAAGAACGATGCTGCTTTCAGGCGCGCTCTGCGGCCTTGCGGGTATGCTGCTTGTGGGCTCCATCAATCATACCATTACCACCACCATTGCGGGAGGGCAGGGCTTCACCGCGGTCATGGTATCGTGGATGGCGAAATTCAATCCCTTCACGATGATCCCCTGTGCATTTCTCGTGGTCTTCATGAACAGGGGAGCGGGCGAGATCGCCACCAATTTCGGCCTCAATCCGTCCTTTGCGGACATCATGACCGGAATCATCCTGTTCTTTATCATCGGCTGTGAATTCTTCATTAATTACAGCATCAAAAAGAGAAAAAAATAATGTATCAGGGGGACGGAGGTGTGTTACGCTTTATGTCAACCTAAAGTCCCTATATTTCAAAAGGAGAAGAACATGACCGGATTTCTTTCATTCATACCAAGGGCTGTAGGGCAGGGGATACCGCTGCTTTTCGGCTGTACAGGCGAGATAATAACAGAAAAATCGGGAAACCTGAATCTGGGGATCCCGGGCGTGATGTATGTCGGAGCCATCAGCGGAGTCATAGGTTCCTTCTTTTATGAAAATTCGGTGGGGGAGGGGGCGATGAGCGCGGCACCTGCCATCATGATCCCGGTTCTGTGCTCGCTTTTCGGATCGTTTCTCATGGGTATGCTCTACTGTTTCCTGACGGTGACCCTTCGCGCAAACCAGAATGTGACCGGTCTTGCCATGACCACCTTTGGCGTGGGCTTCGGCAATTTCTTCGGCGGATCTTTGATCAGGCTTTCCAACCTTGATGTACCCACCATCGCACTTTCAAAGACCAGCGCATATTTTAGTGCGACCCTTCCCTTTGCAAAAAAACTGGGGTGGTTCGGGGAGGTCTTCCTCTCATACGGATTTCTGGCATATCTTGCAATTTTCATCGCGGTAGCTGCCGCCATGATAATAAAAAAGACCCGGGTAGGGCTGCACCTGCGTGCGGTCGGTGAAAGTCCGGCAACCGCCGATGCCATGGGCATCGATGTTACTGTATATAAATACTCATCCACGGTGCTTGGCTGCATGATCGCAGGTCTGGGAGGTCTTTATTATGTAATGGACTATGCCAGCGGAGTGTGGTCAAATGATGCCTTCGGAGACAGGGGCTGGCTTGCCATCGCCCTCGTCATCTTCACAATCTGGAGGGCGGACATCGGGATTTTGGCATCCATCCTGTTTGGCGGGCTGTATATACTGTATCTGTACATTCCCTCGGGAATGGAGCACATGGAACTCAAGGAGCTCTACAAGATGATACCCTATGTGGTGACCATCATAGTCCTCATTGTGACCAGCATGCGTAACCGACGGGAGGATCAGCCTCCGGCATCGCTGGGTCTCAACTATTTCCGCGAAGAACGATAAAAAAATGTGACAGGGGGACAGTCCCGGTGTCACATTTTGTAGCAAGGGGACGGTTCTCTGTTTTGGATATTCACGAAACAGAGAACTGTCCCCCTTACCATCTCAGCATTATTCGTAATAGACACACCTGTAGGTGCAGTTTTTCGGGTTTTCAAGCTTTACGGTCAAAAGCTCGTCTCCGGTGGAAAAGTCAAAGACAGACATGCAGTTATTATCATTTACCGTCATGCCCCAGCCGATCATGTAAAGCTCGTTTTTGATATGCTGTACATCGCCGCAGGCACGGGAAAACTTTCCGCCGGGCATATATGTTTTGAAAAACTTCAGCTTTTTTTCGACGGGGTCGATCGCATAGGTTGAGATGCGGGTCGCCCCGTTTTTGTTATTATTATCAAATACGGTGATGCGGCTGCCGTCCACCGTCGCATAATGCTGGCCCGATGTTTTCTGCATTTCGGACAGGCCGAACTCATCGCCGGCACCCGAAAGACGCCACAGGATCTGATCCTCGTTTTTGCTGCGGTCGAGGCAGAGTATGGAGTTTATGTGGCGGAAGGAGCAGACGAGATTCCCGTCTGCGTCAAGGCGCATGGAGTTGAAATGCACATAGTCCGGCACATCGGTTTCCTCATTTGCAAAATCGTCAGCCGTTTCGGAGGCGTCCGTGACGGTATAGCCGTAAAGCTCGGGATAATCAGTACTGTGGAAATCCCAGACGACCTTTCCGTCTTTGACCTCCTGCAGATAGGAGCCAACAACGCTTGCGTTGTCATGATCCGGGATGTTTGTGACGGTCTCTTTGATATAGCCTGACATTATGTAATGATCGGGGCTTATCATCAAAAAATCGTGTCCGTCAAGCGGATGTCCCTTTTCGACCACTTCCGATTCCTCAAAGGTGATGCGGTTAATCTCGTTGAAATCTTCATCCATTATCACGCGCTCCCCCGGGGCAAAGCCTTGCAGTCCGTAGTCGTCATATGCGCCGGTGTTGTCGTGATAGCTGTAAAAGGTCTTTCCGTCGATGTCATGTTTCTTAAAATCCCAAAGCCCGGTAAGCGCCCCTTCCGTTGGCTGCTCTTCATGCTTTGACCAGACTATGTTTCCCCTGCCGTCGAGCATGATGAGATTTCGGCTGTAGACGAAGGAGAGAAAGAATTTCCCAGGCAGATCCGTACTGCCTTCAGCTTCAAATCCCGGCAGACCTTCTGCAATGACGGGCTCTGTTTTATTTTCGGCCTGCGTGCCCGTGTTTGTAAATGCGATCGTACAGCTGCATAATAAAAACGCCGACGCGGCGATGAGCATTGAAATGATCAGATTTTTTTTCATGTTTCACCTCGTATTTCTGAACCGGTGTAACAGGGGACGGTTCTCTGTTACACTTGTATTCATGGGCGTTTCACGGGATCATACACTCTAAATGAAACAGAGAACCGTCCCTCTGAAACAGAGAACCGTCCCTCTGATACACGGATCATGATTTAAAGACAAGTATGTTCTTTCCGTGCTGTTTTCCATAATACATGCGTTCGTCAGCGACCTTGATGATGTCATCGGGCCCGGCGTAGTCCGCGCTGTTTTCCTCGAGACCGATGGTGATTGTTGTATGAATGCGTTTATTATAGAAAGCAGTAGGATTGGATTCGATGCTTTTTCTCAGGTATTCAAGCTTTTCCTTTGCGACCGCCAGGTCGTAGTCGCGCATCAGGATAACGATCTCCTCGCCGCCCCACCGGCAGATCTCGCAGCCCTGCATTTCTTTTTTTATCATCCCGGTGATATGAGTGAGTACCTCATCTCCGGCGTCGTGTCCAAAGGAATCGTTGATCCGCTTGAAATTGTCGATGTCACAAAAAGCTATGCAGAAATGCGGATCGCCGCCCTCCTGCATGAGATTTTCGATCACAGGCAGAAAACCGCGCCGGTTCAATAGACCCGTGAGGGCATCCTCGCTGGCATCTGCCGAAAGCTGGCGGTTTCTGCTCTCCAGATCGGTTTTTTCGACCTCGCTCAGATAGATATAGAGGAAGTTGTAAAAGATGGTGGAAAAGACCATGGCAAAGGATGAAAAGAGCACCAGAGTGATCCTTGATGCGGGACTGACTATGTATACCGGCTTCACCTCGGAAAAGGTGACATATAGGACGGCAAAGATCACAAAATTCAGGAGGAGCATCAATGCTACGCTCCATCTTGCGTTTCCCTTGAAAAGAAAACTGCCGAAATAGATGATGATCGGCACGATGGAAAACAAAAAGCAGTAGGTACCGCAGCGCAGTCCCACATAATAGGTGGAGATGATGGTATAGGCCGTAACCTCCAGAAGAATGCTGATATACACCGGCATGATGTGGCCGGCTCTGCACAGAAGCAGGCAGAAGGTATAAACGATCACGCTGAGGATATTGAACTGGACCAGGGGCATCACTCCCGAAGCAAGCATGATCAAAAGCAGGATCGCATGAACACCGCCCATAACACCCACGGTTATCAAAAAACCGTTATGGACCAGGAAATGCATGGTTTTTCCGATAGGATTTTTCATCGTTAAAATTCCATTCAAAGTGATCAGGCCAAAAACAACGATTATATTCTACTACATATGTTTCAAAAAATACAGGGGCGGGACAGGGGACGTACCTGTGTCCCACATCACGCTTTTCTTGTGCCTGGCGGATATTTATAGTATTATCTGAAAGGTGACAGGGGGACTGTCCCCCTGACATGTTTTTATGTTAACCGACACGGAGAAAGGCAGATTCATGCAGGATCATATAATAAGAGCATCGGCGGATGCAGGCCATGTCAGGGCTTTTGCCGCATATACAAAAAAGGTGGCCGAGGATGCAAGGCTTGCCCATAATACCTCGCCCGTGATGACGGCAGCGCTGGGAAGGCTTTTGACTGCGGGTGCCATGATGGGCGCCATGATGAAGGGAGACGACCTGCTCACGCTGCAGATCAAATGCGACGGTGCTGCGGGCGGGCTGACCGTGACAGCGGATGCAGACGGTCATGTGAAGGGCTATTGCATAGAACCTCTGGTACTGATCCCGCCACGTCCCGATCACAAGCTGGATGTGGCAGGGGCGCTGGGTCCGGGGTATCTGCGTGTGATAAAGGACCTTGGCCTCAAAGAGCCGTATATCGGTGAGACTCAGCTTGTCTCCGGGGAGATAGCCGAGGATATCACTTATTATTTTGCGCAAAGTGAGCAGACGCCGTCCGCAGTGGGCCTCGGAGTCCTCATGAGTCATGATAATACAGTCGCCGAGGCAGGCGGCTTCATCGTGCAGCTGATGCCCGACGCTTCGGAGGAGACGGTTGAAAAGCTTGAAAAGAATCTTCTGAAGGTGAAGTCCGTGACGGATATCTACAGGGACGGAAAGACTACGGAGGATCTGCTTGAGATCCTGCTTGAGGGGCTTGATATGCAGATCCTTGGAAAAAGCGATGTTTCCTTCAGGTGCGACTGCTCTGTGTCAAAGATCGAAGCGGCGCTCATCAGTATCGGGAAAAAAGAGTTAAAGGAACTTGTGGACGAGGGCAAAGAGGTGGAGATGGGCTGCAGCTTCTGCGGAAAGAAATACATCATCTCGCCGGAAAAACTGGCGCAGCTTTATAATGAAGCATAAGAGGGAGAGATCATGAAGAACGGTTTTGTAAGGGTTGCCGCGGCAACTCCAAAGATAAGGGTAGCCGATCCCGAATACAATGCGGGACAGATCATAGAGATGACGGAACTTGCGGCAAGCGCCGGGGCAAAGATCGTGGTATTTCCGGAGCTTTCGCTTTCGGGGTATACCTGCGGGGATCTCTTTTTGCACGACACCCTCATAAATGAATGCAGGGTGCAGTTAAAGAACATAGCGGATGCAACCACAGCCTATGACTGCCTGATCTTTGTGGGACTTCCCTTTAAGTATGCAGGCAAGCTGTACAATGTGGCAGCCTGTCTGCACAGGGGTCTGGTGCTGGGACTTGTACCAAAGACAAACCTGCCAAACTACAGCGAATTCTACGAGGAAAGACATTTTACGCCGGGGTTTAATGAGCCCGTTTTCACGGATTTCTTCGGACTGGACATACCCTTCGGCACTGACATCATCTTTGAAAACGGAAAAAGCGATGACAGGATCAAAGTGGCCTGCGAGATCTGCGAGGATCTGTGGGTTGCGGATGCACCGTCGATCCGGCATGCCGCAGCAGGTGCTGATATTATCGTAAATCTCTCTGCCAGCGACATGCTTGCGGGAAAAGCCGATTACAGGGAAAAACTGGTAATAAATGCATCTGCAAGGTATTCGGCAGCCTATATATATGCGAATGCCGGAGAGGGCGAGAGCACCCAGGATCTGGTCTTTGCAGGGCATGACCTGATCGCGGAAAACGGCGTGCTGCTTGCAAGGCAGAAACCCTTTGAAACCGGATATGTGAGCGCGGATATAGATATAGACAGGCTTGCATCCGAAAGATCGGCAATGAACACCTTTTTTTCATCCGATGATCCGGACTATGTGTATGTTCCCTTCCTGATCGATGAAACGGATATACGGATCAAAAGAGAATTCCCGAAATTTCCTTTTGTTCCGTCGGATGTGTTCCTGAGAGAGGAAAGGTGTGAGGAGATCTTTAATATCCAGGCCTACGGCCTCAAAAAAAGGCTTGAGCACACAGGGATCAGGGATATGGTTCTGGGACTTTCGGGAGGTCTTGATTCCACTCTTGCCCTGCTGGTTGCGGTGCGCACGGCAAAGCTTTCAAAGCAGCCGCTTTCCGGGATACATGCCGTGACCATGCCCTGCTTTGGAACCACGGAAAGGACGAGGAGCAATGCGGAAAGGCTTGCAGAGGCGCTTGGAACTGACCTTTCTGTCATCGATATCAAAAATGCCGTCAGAGTGCATATGCAAGATATCGGACATAGCGAGAATGTGCATGATGTGACCTACGAGAATTGTCAGGCAAGGGAGCGCACCCAGGTGCTTATGGATCTTGCGAATATGAAAAATGCCCTTGTTATCGGGACGGGCGATATGTCGGAGCTGGCTCTCGGCTGGGCTACCTACAACGGAGACCACATGTCAATGTATGATGTAAATGCCGGAGTTCCCAAAACACTGGTGCGGCATCTGGTCAAATATGCGGCGGACAGTTACAGGACCTCGGGAGAGGAGGAGGTTTCATCGATCCTTGAAGATATCCTCGATACCCCCGTCAGCCCCGAACTTTTGCCTGCAAAGGACGGAAAGATCTCGCAAAAGACCGAGGAAATAGTCGGACCCTACGAGCTTCACGACTTTTTCCTTTATTATTTCCTCAGGTTTCATCTGCCGCCGAAAAAGATATTTGTCATGGCAGCCGCAGCCTTTGAGGGAATGTATGACCGTCAGACGGTGAAAAAGTGGCTTGTGGTGTTTACCCGCAGATTTTTTGCGCAGCAGTTCAAGCGCTCCTGCCTGCCCGACGGGCCCAAGGTGGGATCAGCCGGCATCTCGCCCAGGGGGGATCTGAGGATGCCGAGTGATGCAGCCGCAGCGCTGTGGTTAAAGGAGATAGAAGAGATTGACTGAGTACATCCTTGCCTCCGCGTCTCCCAGACGCCTGGAGCTTTTGAGACAGATCGGCATAGAGCCCTTTGTGGTCCCCTCTGAATGTGATGAGGATGTCACGGGGATATCCGATCCTGAGGGGATTGTAAAGGAACTATCAAAAAGGAAGGCCGAAAGTGTATATAATAACCTTTCGGTGAAGGCCGGTACCGTGGTGATAGGCGCTGATACCCTGGTTTACTGCAAAGGCGAGATCCTCGGTAAGCCAAAGGATGAGCGTGATGCCGCAAGGATGATCTCTCTCATCGCAGACGGCACTCATACCGTCACCACCGGTGTCACCATAATAAAAACGGACAACAGTGGTTTACATAATACAACAGAAACCTTTGCGGAAACATCATATGTGACGGTATATCCCATGAGCAGACCGGAGATCGAGGAATATATACGTACCGGCGAGCCCATGGACAAGGCCGGAGCCTACGCCATCCAGGGTATCTTCTCAAAGTTCATAAAGCGTATCGAGGGCGACTATACAAACATTGTCGGGCTGCCCCTCGGCCGCCTCTACCGGTTTTTAAAAATGTGACAGGGGGACAGGGTGGGACAGGGGACGTATCTGTGTCCCACATTTATGTAAATAAATTTGACAATTGATTTCGACGGACAAAGGGACTGTTTGAGTTGACATAATTGTGGGACACAGATACGTCCCCTGTCCCAACCCCTGGTTTGACCTGCGGCCGCAATTGTTATAACATTTAGCCATGCTTTTTAATTCGATCGGATTTGCGATATTTGCTCCGTTAGTCATAATCATATATTTCATTCTTGAAGAAAAAAGCCACAGGGCCGCCCTGGTCTGGCTTCTTCTTTCAGACTACTTTTATTATATGTGCGCCGATGTCCGTTTCGGGGCGCTTCTTTTTGCGGTGACCCTCATCACCTGGCTTTGCGGAAGGGCGTGCGGCAATAAGGGT
>CAMVDF010000095.1 GCA_947166195.1 uncultured Lachnospiraceae bacterium | reverse complement strand
CAAGGTGAGGAAACCGTATAAGGAGAGTATATCATCATGACAAAAAGAAATGACCCTGGTTTTTCCATGGTTGAGATCATTGTGGTCATCGCCATCATGGCGGTGCTGATCGGTATTGTCACACCGCAGTATCTCAGGTATATCAAAAGAACGAGAAAGGCCAACGATCTGGCGGTTGCCAGGGAGATCGGAAATGCCTACAACATACTGACCGTGGATGACAAGGTCGTCAGAAAATGGACAGACTGCTGCAAGAGTGCAGCCGAGACCGATCTGGACGGTGCAGCAAAGTGCTACTACATGATGCTCTATGCCGATGCGGATGACAGCGACAATCCTTTCCGGGTCAGGATCAATCAGGCCCATGCCACAGATGTTGAAGATTACGACGAAACTTCTCTGACTGCTCATTTTCAGTCTCTGTTTGACAGGAGTTTATCCGAAAAGGATGTCAGAATGAAATTCAGAAGCGCAGGTGAGCGGGATCAGTGGATCATCGCCGTTGACGGCGATGGAAGGTACCATGTTTTTGTGGGGACCGGCTTCACCGGATCGCAGAAATACATCTCGTCCGACGGAGATCCCGAAGGGCTGTCATCGAAATGCTATGAGCTCTGGCCGAATACCTCGGAAGACTACACTGATCTGTAGGTGATCCGTACGTCGATATTCATGCGTGGCAACATGTATTCAAAAATCTCAGCGTAGACTAAGACAGGGGCATCAGCATACATATTTTGTGAACGGCTTATTGTTCACAAAACATATATACTGATGCCCTCGTAGTTTGCGGCTAAAAAGGATATCTACCTCTTGAAATAATCGGATTATTTCTTTCTCGTTTTCTTCTCGCTCTCTATCACATCCTGGTAGCGTTCCACCTCGTCCTTTATGACTCCCGAGAGCATGATCATGCAGATCAGGTTCGGCACTGCCATGAGGGCGTTCATGATATCGGAGAAATTCCAGACAAAATCCAGCGCCTGTGTAGCTCCCACGTAGACGATCAGTGAAAATACCACCCTGTAGACGATCATGTATTTCAGATTGGGAACCAGATACTCAAAAGCCTTCTCTCCGTGGTATTCCCAGCCGATGATGGTTGAAAACGCAAAGAGCATGATGCCTATGGAAACAACATATTTTCCGACAGGGCCGAGGGCACTCTCAAAGGCTGCCATGGTAAGCGTGACACCCTGTAGCGGAGTACCGTCCGCACCGCTTGTCCCAAGCACACCCGAGGATGCGATGGTCAGTCCCGTGATGGCGCAGACCACTATAGTATCAAAAAAGGTTCCGGTCATGTTGATGTAGCCCTGACGCACACAGTCATCTGTAGTTGCGGCAGCAGCAGTGATGGCCGCAGACCCCATACCGGCTTCATTTGAAAAACAGCCTCTGGCCACACCGTAGCGGATGGAATTCATGACACTGACGGTGATGGTCCCGAGGACACCGCCTCCGATGGCCTTCGGATTGAATGCCATCACAAATATCTGGGCAAGACCTGTGGGAATATTCCTGAAGTTAATGACGATGCACAAAAGTCCGGCTATGACATAAAAAACTGCCATGGTCGGAACAACCACGCTTGAAACCTTTGATATACTCTTGATACCGCCCACTATGATAATAAGAGCAAGTATGGTTATGATCACGCCCGCAGCCTGCTTTGAAAGGCCAAAGCTTGAATTGATCGCATCTGAGATCGAATTTGCCTGAGTCATATTTCCTATACCAAAGGATGCCAGTACCGTGAACAGGGCAAACAGGAACGCCATGCACCTTCCGAGGCTCTTGTTTTTGATGCCGTTTCTCATGGTAAACATGGGACCTCCGGACATCTCACCCTTTTCATTGGTCTCACGGTATTTAACGGCCAGCATGCACTCGCTGAACTTGCTGGTCAGTCCGAAGCAGGCGGACAGGATCATCCATACCAGAGCTCCGGGACCTCCCGCAAACATGGCTGTTGCCACTCCGACTATATTTCCGGTTCCGATGGTTGCCGCAAGGGCAGTCATCAGACAGGCAAAGGGAGATACATCTCCCGTTCCCCTCTTTGTGCTGTGGGCATCCCTGCTGAGTACACTCTTCAGCGCGTATCCCAGGTTCCTCCAGGGCAGGAAACGAAGCTTCACCGTCAGGAACACCCCCGTTCCCACAAGCAGGATCAGCATCACAGGTCCCCATACGAAGCTGTCAATATCACTTACTACCTTGTTGGCTGTTTCAAAAAATGAATTCATACAAAACTCCCCTCTTAAAAAAAACTATATTGAAAATTCTACCAAAACCGGCACTTTTCGTAAAGATGTCCGTTTTTTACATCGCAAAGGGGCCGGGAAGGATCCTGTCACCCCTCTTCCTGCCGTAGAAATCCGTATCGAATATGATCAGGGATCCGTCAGGGTTTTCAAAGCGCTGCTCGGGCTCAAAGGCCTTTCCCAGCACATCGCTTGTTATGAGGTCACAGGAGAAATCCCCCAGAAGGCCGTACACGTTTGTTTCAACCCTGGACTCATCACCCTCCTGCACCAGGGTGACTTTTGCCTCGTTTTTATTATCTATGAGGTTGTGCTTCTCCCTGTTGTAGATCTGGGCACCGTTAAAATATGCGTTTCCGTCCACCCACACCGGGAGATGTCCGAAATGATATTTTCCGAGTTCCTGCATATCCGGTTCCTCATCCATTTTGAAATTTGCGATCCATTCATCATAGGTCGGGAATATATCAAAGGGTGAGGTACCGGCATGCTCATAGTCCGGCTCCTTTGGAGTTTTGCTGAATTCCTTCACCGGATATTTCTGGACAAAGATATTGTTGTAAACCCTGTCATCACCGTGAAGGATGGTCATGAAACCGGCCACCTCTGTCCTGTGGCGGATGTGATAGGGCGTATAGCGGGGCTCTCTCTGGCCGTTGACTATGCTGTCAACGCCGGAATCGATAAGGCCGAAGGAGCCGCACATCAGGTTGTGGACGATGGCCAGTCCCTCACTGGGCATAACCACGGAAACCTTTGACAAAAGCAGATTGTTGTCTATCAGGGTCGGACCGTGGCCCACCTCCACAAAAACATCACAGGAAAACATGGCGCCCTCTGCCTTCACTGCACCCTCCGGCGGCATGTTGTCATGCATCAGATTCTGTGTGACTCTCGCTCCCTGTGCCTCCCAGTCAAGCCATACACCCATGATACAGTTGTGTATATGATTCCTCCTGATAGTCACATCTATGGCCGCATGAAGCTTGATACCCGCGGTCTCGGCTCCTCCAAGCTGCTGCGAATTGCAGACATGATGTATATGGCAGTCCTCAATGGTGGAAAAGACCGCTCCCATCCTTCCCACGATACCCGTCTGTTCACAATGATGAACATGACAGCGCCTGATGATATGATGCCCGATCTTTTCCTTGAGCCAGCCGTGATACTGTCCGCGGCAGACGGCGTCCCTTTCCATCTGGGTCGGACTCTTGACATGCTTTGTATAGAAATACATGTTGTTTTCTTCATCGAGATACTTTCCGAGGGATATGCCGCAGCATCTGCTGTTGCTGACCTCACAGTCCTCTATGATCCAGCCCCTGCTCCAGTGCGGGCCTATCATCCCATCCTGATAGGCTGCGGGCGGAGCCCAGGTGGTTGCCGCCTTTGTAATGAGAAATCCGCTGACGGTTATATTATCCACACCGTTTTTGTCAGGCATGAAGCAGTTCCTGCGGACGCTGATCTCAACCTTTTCACAGTTCGGATCTTTTCCTTTGAAATTGGCATAGAGAACGGTCTCATCCCCGTCCTGCTCTGTAAACCATTTGTAGACTGAATCCTCCTTTTGCCAGGAGGTGGGATCCGGCTCGCCTTTCAGGCATTCCTCCAGCGTCACTGCTTCATACATCATGAGGTCACCCAGGAAAACGCTTCCCGTGTGCCTGACAGTGGGTGCAAAATACCAGTCCCCGCAAACGTAGGTGGTATAGGGATTGTAGTCTCCGAATATGCTGTTTGAAACCCTGGCTTTCCAGACATCTCCCTCGTACCTTTCCCAGCCGGTCAAAGGCTCGGCACCGGTGATCACAGCTTCCAGAGGCTTTTGGGACCGGTAGGTGATCCTGTCCTCATCCGTGCCGGCATTTTTCGGATTGACATATTCGCGGTATATACCGGGTCTGACTATGACCTCATCGCCGGGGCGGGCGATATCCGCCGCCTCCTGTATCCTTTTGAACGGCTTCGAGGCGCTGCCGTCTCCTGTCTGTGCCGCCGATGCATCTACATAATAAATACTTCCCATACAAACCTCCTGAAACCAAAACCGTAATCCATCGGATTTCATACAAATTTAATTTTACGACAGGCTCAATACGATTGCAAAAAAAATGAGGATATTTTAAAATCATAGCAGCCCGGATGTGAATCCATGCGAAAGGAACACCAATGAACAATATCGACCTGATAAATCCGGATATCGAAAAGCTCATAGCAAATATAGAAAAGGTCATCATCGGAAAGAGAGACATGATCGAGCTGACCATCACTGCCCTGCTCGCAGGAGGTCATGTCCTCATAGAGGATATCCCGGGAGTGGGCAAGACGCAGCTGGCATCGGCTCTCTCCGTGTCCTGCGGAGGAAGCTTCAACCGGCTCCAGCTGACACCCGATGTGATGCCGTCGGATATCACGGGTTTTTCACTGATAGACCCTGCAACAAAGGAGCTTTCCTTTCGCCCCGGAGCAGCCTTTTGCAATTTTCTGCTGGCAGACGAGATCAACCGCTCCTCGCCAAAGACCCAGTCGGCTCTTCTGGAGGTGATGGAGGAATCCCAGATCAGCATAGACGGTACTACCTATGATCTGCCCTCACCCTTCATGGTGCTGGCCACCCAGAATCCGGTGGAGACCTACGGAACCTATCACCTGCCGGAGGCCCAGATGGACAGATTCCTGATGCGGCTGGAGATGGGCTACCCCGGAAGGGAAAACGAGCTGTCCATACTGAACCGTCCGGAAAGCATCCAGGCAAAGGATCTTTCAGAAGTCATAAGCCTCAGCTCCATCGAGGAAATGAAGGCAGGCGCCCTGCAGACCGGGTGCAGCGAACTCATAAACAAGTACATCATAGCCATCTCCGAAAGGACCAGAAATGACGAGGGTATCCTGCTGGGCGTCAGCCCAAGGGGCTCCATTGCCCTGCAGTCGGCCGCAAAGGCCTATGCCTTCATGCAGGGCCGCGACTATGTGTGCCCGGACGATGTGAAGTATCTGGCACCTCACGTACTCTCCCACAGGCTGATCCTCACCGCTTCGGGCAGGGCAAAATGGGAAAACGCCTCAAACGCAATACGTCTTTTCCTTGACGAGATCCCCATTCCCACCTGATACATCAAAGGCTTATGAAGATCAATATCAGACCACGTCAGATAATAAGCTGCCTTTTTGCAGCACTGTTCATTTTCGTCTTTGCTCTCTACTGCAGCGGCAGAGTGGGCTGGTTTTTGCTCCTCGCCCTCATACTCACTCCGCTCTTTTCCGTGCTGCTGACCATCCTTTGCAAAAAAAATCTTGAGATCAAAGCATCCCTCGACCATGATCTGATGAGCAGGGGAGATCACTGCACCCTCACGGTATCTTTATATAATAAAGGCCTGCTGCCATGTCCTCCCGTAAGGGTAAAGATAACCGAAAGGGAAGGGCTTTCTGCCGGAAGAGAATCCCTGATATTGAAGCTTTCCGCACTCCCCAAAAAGATTTCTTCTGCAGGGATCACCTTTACGGCAAAGCTTTCGGGTGGTGTCATGATCGGAGTACAGTCCGTTACACTTTATGATTTTTTCGGGATAGTTTCCGCAAGACTTGACCGTGAGAATGAATTCATATTCAAAGCCGGCGTCATCCCGGGCATCGCAAAGATGACCAATACGACAGATCTCCTGCTTTCTGTCCATGACGCCTTTGCGGCAAACAAAAACGATGAAACTGTAGATGAATCCACCATTTTTTCCGGAGGCTTTCCGGGTTATGAATACAGGGAGTACCGGCCCGGAGATCCTTTAAAGAGGATAAACAGCAAGCTTTCCGCAAAAAGGGACAGGCTCATGGTCAGACTGGATGAACGGCAGGCCTCTTCAAATATCATCTTCATCCTTGATCCATTTATGGAAGAGGAAGATCCGGTACTTTCACAGACCGTGCTTGAAGAAAGCCTCGGTATGATCTTTACCCTGATGAATCTGGATTTTTCGGTCAGTTTTTATTATTTCATGGATGGAAAATGGCTTTTTGAAAAGATCTTTTCCGAGGATTCCCTTGTCATGCTTTCAAGGAAGCTGGCATATTTCATGTTCGGTGATAAAACGGATTTTGATCTGCCTCAAAAGGAAAGAGAGGACGGATCCGGAGTCATCATCTGTCAGGCAAGATCATCATCGAAAACAACCGCAAAGCTTTCCGGCAGAGGTTTTCATATCTATTCCGTATCAGGCGGGGAATGGAGGCATTTATGATCATCTACCTGCCTTCCTTCATACTCTCCGTCATATTGACTGTATCCGTGATCAGCATATACGGTACCCTTCTGCCCCTTCAGACACTTGTTCTTATTATCCTGTTTTGCGGTGTGGCCTTTGCCGCACTCATATATACCGACAGGCACAGACTGCCGGGGACGCTTGTCATGATCGTCTACATCTTTCTGTCCTTTGCGGGAGTGAACCTGCTGTCCCGCGCCGGTATGCAGACCACTGACGTTTATTTCTGGCAGTGGGTACTGACATCCGGTGATGAGGTGGAGTTCAACATCTTTTTTGTCATTGCTCTGATACTAGGCTCATCCATGTTTTTTTCCATCACTGTCTACTATTTTCAAGTGGTTCTGTACCGTGTGTCCTTCCTGACCCTCGTAAGCCTCATGCCCTGCATCCTCTATGCAAAGGTCATGGCGGATATCAACAATTTCTATCTGATCCTGATCGCAGGCGGCAATATCCTGCTTCATATCCTGCATTGTCAGTGGAAAAGAGAATACGAGACCAGAAACGAAAGACCTCTTTCTTTTGGAAATATAACAAAATACAGGATCCCGGTCTCGGTACATTTTTTCATCCTCCTGGTCCTGCTTGTCAGTTCGCTGATACCAAAAAAGACCGAGGCAAAGTATTACGACAGGTTTGAGGATATCTTTCTGGGAGGAGATACTTCTTCGGATGTTTCCGAGGATTATTCCAATCTTTCGGATTTTTCCGGAAATGCTGACAATTACGACGGAACCGGAAACAGACGGCTCTACTCCCTTTTCGGTGATGCCTATACCTATACCAAGAGCCAGAATTTCGATCTCTATGATTTTGAGAAAAACCGGTGGTACTACGAAAAGAAGGCCCTCGAAACACCCTACAGTTCATCAGACTGGAGAAAGTCTCATGCTCCTTTGTCGATAGCTGCCCTTCAAAAGGCCATGCGCTCTGCCGCAAAGGAGGATCCCGGTCTTTTAGAAAAATACGATCTGAAAAAACTCATCAATGCTCCGGATGTGGATGACGGGATCCGATCCCTTTTTGTCAGGTCGGAAAATTTTGGTGCAGTCTACTACCTGGCAGCTCCACGATCTGTCGGTGTCATTCCGTCAGGTACGGATTCTGATTATGATGTCACAAGGTCGGGCATGTTCCTGCGCCAAAACGGAAAGCATCCCGAAACCTTCACCTACCGGCTGGAATACTATGACCAGAGCACCGGTGTACCTTCATGGCTGGTACTTGGTGCCTCAGACTACTCCGATGAAGATGCTGCCAGGATGCAAAACGACCTGGCAAACGCCCTGAGTTCTTCAGATAATACAGACCGGGAAACTGTTCTGGCTTTTCTTGATGAACAGCTGTATGCAATAGATTATGCCAGAGAAACAGCCGATAATACGGCCCGTATATCAAAAAGGATCCGGGATCTGGCCGAAAAGATCACGGAAGGACACGACAGCGATTACAGGAAAGCCTACGCCCTGACCGAGTATTTCAGGAACGGTACCTTCAGATACGATCTGGATTTTGTGCCCGAAGACAAAAGTCCGGAGTATTTCCTCTTTGAAAGCCGGACAGGTTCCTGCTCGCAGTTTGCGACCGCATTTACACTTCTTGCAAGGGCCGCGGGTCTTACCGTCCGCTATACGGAGGGTTACCTTCCAACCATGACTTCAAGAGAGGGATACTATACCATATCAGAACACAATTCCCATGCCTATCCGGAGGTGTTCCTCCCGAATACGGGCTGGGTAACCTATGAGCCCACTATAGGAGGTGATGCTGCAGCAATCTATGACAAGGGCAGTTCCATCCTTGATCTCATATCGAAGTATTCCATAGATTTCGGTCTTGCAGCAGTTATCTCGGCCTTTGCGGCCTTTATCGTCTTTGTGACAGTCTTGGCAAGGCTCCTGATACCACTTTTT
>CAMVDF010000094.1 GCA_947166195.1 uncultured Lachnospiraceae bacterium | reverse complement strand
CTCCGTCATCCCACTTTCCGCCGGTGAAATTAGAAACATATCTTTTGTCGGTTTTTATATATCCGAATCCTATCTCAGACCAGGCTATATCTTTTTTTGGCATTTATATCATCTCCCATCCTATGTGCCGGTATATATGTGGTTTATCAGGCATTCTTTGCAGCATCGATCTGCTTCTGGACCTCTGCCGCATAATCCTCTTCCTTCTTTTCCATGCCTTCTCCAACCTCAAAACGGATGAAGGAAGTGATCTTCAGATCCTTGTTCACGGACTCAAGATACTTTGCAACACTCTGCTTTCCATCCTCAGCCTTTACATATACCTGATCCAGAAGGCTGATATCCTTTACATGCTTTGATACACGTCCGTCAACGAGTCCGGAAAAGATCTTGTCTCCAAGATATGAATCCTTTCCTTCCATTGCAAACTGTGCAAGAACTGCCTTTGCTTCATCTGAAAGGAAGTTGAAAAGGAACTTGTTTGTCTTGTTTTCCTCATAAGCCTTTATGTCATCATCATTCCACTTCTTTTCGGAAACGGCTCTGTCGAGAAGCTTCTGAAGAATAGGCTTGGGAAGTGTTCCCGGATCATTTAATGCGCTGTCAATGGTGATCTCCTTTATCTTGTCCATTTCAGCGGCAGGAATATCATCACGGCTGACATACTGCGGATTCATTGCAGCAACCTGCATTGCGATATCCTTTAATGCTGTCTTTGCTGCATCATCAGAAGCTCCGCTTGCTGCAACAAGAACGCCGATCTTTCCGCCTGCATGGATATAGGTTGAAACCACCTCGCCTTCGATCATTTCAAAACGTCTCACGGAAAGCTTTTCTCCGATGGTTGAAGTCTTTTCGATGAGAAGCTCCTTTAATCCGTCCTTTTCAAGGAGAGCCTCAACATCCTCGCCGTTCTTTCCACCCTTGAGTCCGGAAGCAAGAGCCGTATCAGCCACCTTCTGTACAAATTCCTGGAAAAGTTCATTCTTTGCAACAAAATCGGTTTCCGAATTCACCTCGGCAACTACCGCTTTGCCTGCATCTGCAGCTATACGGCACAGACCCTCGGCTGCGATCCTGCTTGCCTTCTTTTCCATCTTTGCGGCTCCGCTCTTTTTGAGGAACTCAACCGCCTTTTCCATATCTCCGTCAGTTTCGCTGAGAGCCTTCTTGCAGTCCATCATTCCTGCACCCGTCAGCTCCCTGAGCTCTTTTACGCTAGCTGCTGTTATTGCTGCCATTTTTATTCTCCTTTATCTTTCAAAAACTGTAACGACGTTTCTTTTTCAGGCATCCTGCTGCTCTTCATCCTGCGCAGCTGCCTCTTCAGCCTCAAGTGTTGCCGCATCCTCACCGGTCACACCCTGGTGTGCCTCAATGACTGCATCTGCCATCTTTGATACGATGAGTTTTACCGCCCTTATGGCATCATCATTTCCGGGGATCACATAGTCGAGCTCGTCCGGATCGCAGTTTGTATCGGCAATTCCTATGAGGGTTATGCCGAGAGCATGTGCCTCCTGAATGCAGATGTGCTCCTTTTTGGGATCCACAACAAAGATCGCATCGGGGATCCTCTTCATTTCCTTGATCCCGCCAAGATTCTTTTCAAGCTTCTCCCACTCCTTTTTGATTATGAGGACTTCCTTCTTGGGAAGCTTTTCAAATGTGCCGTCAACGGACATCTGCTCGATCTCCTTGAGTCTCCTGATCCTGGACTGGATAGTCTTGAAGTTGGTGAGCATTCCGCCGAGCCATCTTTCATTTACATAGAACATACCGCAGCGCTCTGCCTCAGCCTTTACCGCATCCTGAGCCTGCTTTTTGGTTCCGACAAAAAGGATCGTGCCGCCGTTTGCAGCGATGTCACCGACTGCATTGTAAGCCTCATCCACCTTGCCGACTGATTTCTGAAGATCGATGATATATATACCGTTTCTCTCGGTATATATGTAGGGTGCCATCTTCGGGTTCCATCTCCTTGTCTGATGTCCGAAATGAACTCCGGATTCCAGAAGCTGTTTCATTGAAATAACACTCATTTTTCTACCTCCATTGGTTGGTGTTATGAATATCCGGCATGAGATTCCCGACCATTCAAGGCACCGGGGGAATCCCGGCAATACGCAGGATATCCGTTGATAGGTTATGTGCAGACCGTTTATGCGCTGCACGAACAAGTATTTTAGCATAATAAAGGCAGATATGCAAGCCTGAAGCCTGTTATATCTGCCCTTTTATCTGCCTGTGATTATCTCGGCAACCTCTCTTGCCGTTGCACCTGCCGGTATGGTATGCGCTCCCGTAACAAGTTTTCTGTCAAAACCGTTGAGACAGAGATATGAATCAAACTGTGCCGCATCGCTTATCACTCCGGCGTTCTGCAGCTTTTTTGCAACTGCAGTGGATGATTCTCCTTTTACGACGGTGACGGACGCAGGTTCCGCCTCAGTCTTCGGAACATTTTCCTTTGGAGCATTTTCCTTTACCTGCAAAACCTCCTCAACCCTGTCCTCGTTTCCTGAAGCCCTTCCGGCATCTGAATTTCTGCTTTCAAGTTCGGAAACAGTCACGGTCTCCTGTTTCGGAGGCTCAGTCTTTGTCTGCAAAGAGCCGGGTGCTTCATTATCGGAAACCGTATTTTTTACTTCCTGGGGTTTCCTTCGGATCGGATGAACCCGCCCCGGCTCCCAGAAAGCTCCCTTCCATCATGCCCTCATCCCCCGAAGAAGAATTTCCGGCTTTTGCGCCGGATACGGGAGTTTTGTTTTCAGAGACTGCATTTTCGGAGGCAGCGGGCTCCTTCTGTTCATTTTTTTCCTTTTCGGCCCTGTCTCTTTTTTCGGTCTCCTTTGCAAGGGACTGGGCTTGTGACCGCAGCAACTCATCCCTGTCCACCATTCCAAGCTGCTTCGCCCTTGCTTTGATCTCATCATTTGAAAGCTCGGCTGCCCTGCCGTTCTTTCCGGCAGACACTATGAGAGTGCTGACAATGATCCCGAGACCCAGGCCGCGCAAGTATTGTTTCAGATTCATTCCTGTCTAGCCTCCATCAGGCCGATCTTCAATCTGACTTCTCCGACACCAATGCCGAATTTTCTTGCAATATCCGTATCAGACATTCCTTCCTCGTGGAGTTCCCTGATCTTTTCGCTCAGATCGGAAACACCGGTATCGGTCCTGCGTTCATTGTCACTGTCCTCACTGATACCGCCGGGAGCAAACATCCTGGGGATCTTGTAGCCCCGTTCCTTTCCTTCGTCGCCGCTCTCCTTTGGTTTTGCGGAACTGATAACCCCGTATGCAGCTCTCCTTTCATCCCTGACTGCATTTTCATGTCTTGTGACAGCGGAGGTTGAATTTCTGCCCACACCGGTGGCTATGGCAGCCTTCAGGGCCGGTCTGTCCTTTGCGCTCGGAAGCGGAACAGCATTGAAATCACGTCTGTCATAGGTTCCCGGACTGTCCTGTCTGCCCTCTTTCTTGATGCTGTCCACCTTTCTCACAGTATTCTTGATATCCGCCGATTTTTCGGTCAGCATGTCATAAAGGAAGACGACCTCCTTGTGATTCTTTTCGATCTCCTCCACAACAGTTTTTCCATATTCATTTATGGCCAGAATCTTTTCGTTCGAAAGCTTTTCCATGGCTCTTTCAGTGTCATCCTTTGCAATGGAGCACTCGCTTTCGACTATCTCATTGATCCTCTTTCTGGCTCTGTCAACGCAGTCATCAACTGCGCCTTCCAGATCTTCCCTGATCTTTTGAAGATCCGGGGCCTCTGATTTTTTGGAGCCGATCTCGGGAACAATAAACCCGGCCGCAAAAATAACTGCTCCGATGATGAGGAGCAGTATCTCAGCCAAACTCATATAGAAATATCAAAGCCTCCCTTTTTCTTGACAACGACCTTTCCGTCACTGTCACCCTGTTTTTTTCTTCTTCTTGCACCGCCGTCTCCTCCGTAGAGGTTTCCGCCCTGGCCGTTATCCTCGGTCGATGTGTCCACATTCTGCTGTTCCTGAACGGAATGATCCTTTATGTCCGTCTGTTCATCGACAGTAACCTCAGCCGCACTTTGGGCGATAGCGGCTTTATTATCATCATTTTGCTTGAAAACCGAAATATCCTGCGATACCGAAACGGTACCGTTCAGGAGTATTGGTGATATCGCCATATCCTTAACCTCACAGTCCGATCATCTTCACATCGCCGCTTTCCTTTTTGAACCGGCAGTAATGATAATCCGTCTTCAATACAAGGTTTGCCTCCGATATGATCAGTCTCGTGCCTGCATGTGCCTGTCCGTTCACCACTATCTGTGCATCAGTGTCGGAATCGAAACTCACTGACAGCGAAGCCAGTTCTTTTGTATTATCTTCGATATACTGCTTTTCCTTTTTGACCTCATTGGAAAGCTCTATGATCTTTTGTACCTGTTCCGGAGGAAGCTTCTCCCCCTTCTTCATCCTCGTTGTAGCTGCTACCACTACAGGTTCCATCATCGCGATCTTTTTTCTGTATTCCTCATTGTCCTTTGTCAGCTTTGCAAATCTGGCTTTCAGTGCCGGATCCACACCTACCTCTATGACAGTGTCAACGCCCATCTCCGAGCCTATGATCTTTGCTTCGATCTCTTTTGCAGACCTCACATAACCTCCGGTTATGAAGCCCTTTTTGCCCTGGACAACTATTTTTTCACTTGCCGAAACCTTGCTGTTGAGTATCAGTTCACTCCTGATATTTGCTCCCGCTTCAACGGTAGCTGAATTTATGTATTTTGTCGCAATATCCTTTCCGGCCTTCACAACCCCCTTTGACATGCCGTTTATGCCCTTGACGACAGTGATGCTGCCCCCTGCTGTGACTTCCGCGGCCTCGATGATACCTTTGATCTCAATGTCTCCGGTTGCCGAAAGCTTGTATCCTGTTGCAACATTTCCCGCCACGGAAACATTTCCTTCAAAATTCACATCTCCCGTAGCCACATCCACGTTTTCAAGTTCCAGTACCCCCGATACGAAAACCGTACCATCGATGAGGTTTACATGTCCGTCAACTCCGGAATGAAGTTCTTTTCCATCCTCGGAGATGTAGACATCGCGTCCGTGTTTGAAGGCAACCCTCTTTACATCCCTGGGCTTTGCGATCTCCCCGAAAACATTTACGCCGGGAACCCCGGGATCCTCTTTGTGAAGTATGGCCAGAACCTGTCCCTTTGTACATGCGTGGACAAGGCTGAGGGCATGAAAATCAACCGATCCGTCCTCATTTAGCTTTGGCTTTGCCAGGGGATCCGTATCAAAGCAATACTCTATACTACCGTCATGGCCTTCCTGCACCGGCTTTCCGACTGCCAGGACATAATCCGTACAATAAACCCTGTTTTTCAGAAAATCACCAAAGACCGTTTCATTCGGAGCCGCTTTGATATGCTTTGCCCTGAAATCACCCTGTACTTCATCCATGGTCATAACCCCGCCGTGCTGTGATGGCGGATAAAACCTGGCTGTGACAGTCATCTTGTCATCTGAAACAAAAAGTGTCATAGCCTCGTTTACGGGATGGATCGTCTCCCTGTTGAGTCTGACACTCATATCCTTGTTTTCCCTGACTGACGAAGCCAGAGACATTTTGTCAAAATTGATCCGGCGTATTGTCAGATATTCCTCAAGTTCGCTCATATCAAGCGGTTTTCCGCCGTTTTTTGAACCAAAAAGTTCAATGAAGGTTTCTCCTTCACCTTCCTTGATCCTGAAATAACCGTTCTCCTGAGTACCCATACTCCACACCTCTGTACTTTGTTCGATATATCACCTGCATTGCTTCGTCAAGTACAAGTCCGGGTCGATCTGTTCCGATACCCCCGATCGGAACACAGCCTGTCTATGTCTGCAAATCTTTTATTCATTGGAATTGGTGAGATAACCCATATATTTGCCAAGCTTCTTTTTCATCTTTGCCAGAGCCTTGATATGAAGCTGGGAAACTCTGGACTCGGAAACCTCAAGGACATTGCTGACTTCCTTCAGGGTCAGTTCCTCATAGTAATACAGCAAAATGACTTTTCTTTCCTTTTCGGTGAGAAGTTCGAGAGAATCAGCCAGCATCTTTCTCAGCTCATCCTGTTCAACAATATCTTCGGGTCCGGGTTCGTTCGATGCTATCGTCTCCCTTTCCGCACTGCCTTCATCACTGCTGTTTTCATTGAACTCATTAAGTGAAACAACATTGGTCACAGCCATCTGTGACTGCCAGTCGGCATATTCCTCATCCGAAAGTCCAAGTTTCTTTGCGATATCCGCATCCGATGCACCCTGTCCGGTCTCCGCTTCTATCGCCCTGACTGCATCATCTATCTGCTTCTGTTTCTGTCTGATGGTTCTGGGTATCCAGTCCATCTTTCTGATCTGATCGAGTATGGAACCCCTGATCCGAAGGGATGCATAGGTCTCAAACTTGACATCCTTTGTGGCATCATACTTGTCTATCGCATCGATAAGTCCAAAAACACCATAACCTACAAGGTCGTCATACTCGACATTGTATCCGAGATACATGCTCAGACGCCCTGCGACTATCTTTACGAGAGGCGCATATTCAATTATGATCTTTTCACGCAGCTGAGGCGTCTTGTTCTTTGTATAATCCGCCCACAGCTTTGCTCTGGCATTATCATTCATCTGTGATAGTTAACACTCCCTGTTTTATTACGGCACATCCTGTGATCCGTCATCCGTATCCGATCCGTCTCCTTCACTTTCCTCAATGAGAGTCTCATCACCGCCTGATGCACCTTTTTCTATCATCTCACCCTCGCTGTCAACCGCACCTTCCTCGCCTTCCTCCCGGGGTCTTGGTATCTCTATCCTGTCGAGCAGGATCTTTATCACATCCCCCATTATGAGAAATATACACAGACATATGAGGGTAAATATCAGGGCTGTGCGGATCTCAAAGTGCTCAATGAAACAAACGACCGCCGCCGCCGCACCTCCGATCAGTGTAACCACTGCCGGAACAGGCTTAGTCTTCAGTTTGATCGGGGCGTTCTTTTTGTCCTCCTCGATCTTGCGGGCTCTTTCTATGATTTTTTCTCTTTCCCGCTTTGAGGCCTCCTGCTGTTTTTTCAGCTGCTCCTGCTCTTTTGATATATCATCAAAGCTCTTGTTATCGGATGCACTCATATCTTGCTAACCGGCTTGCCTACAGCCTTGATGACAAAATCACCCGTTTCCGGGTAAAACTCCACGGTCCGTCCGTAGTTCAGTCCCGTATCTTCAGCCTTGACAGGTATCTTGAGTTCCTGGAGCTTCTTTTTGACGGCTGCCACATTTCTGTCTCCGACTCGTACCAGCGGCGAAGAAGAATTCTGAAAACTGAACATCTGTGCTCCGCCTGCGATCTTTGCAACCATCATGTTACGCCGTGCCCCGGCTTTTTCCATCTGCCTGACCAGTTCCTCAACTCCGGTATCGGCAAATTTGGCAACGTTTGTATTATTTTTTATCTCAGTACTGTCTGGAAGCATCACATGCGCAAGACCGCCCACTTTGTTTCCGGTGTCTCTTATCGCCACACCGACACATGATCCCAGTCCCAGCGTTGTGATGCTGTCAGGGCTGATACACAATTTAAGATCGGCCATGCCGACTTTTATCATTTCAGCCATTCGTTTTCCTCTTTTATCCTATGTTTGTCTTTAATCCGGCCAGCATATGAACTCAATCGGTCATTACTCCCAAAGCACGAAGCAGTTTGCTGTATGAAGGCAGATCCGGCACAAGGATGAAAAATCCGTTGATCTCTTCATCATCCGTGAAAGCCGTCTGTATCAAAAGCATCTTGTCACCGACCATGCCGAATTCTATGGCCGGCACTGAAAGGATCGCCCCCGCCATATCCACGGCAAGATCCGGTACCGACTCGGTTATCGTCAGATTTGTCATTGTCGAAAGCGAATTCAGATATGATCCGGTGATGATGTTGCCTATCTCCTTCAAAGCCGACTGCGCCATCTCGTCAAGTTCGCTCACCTGCGTTCCCATCAGCCTGCCCACGAGGGTATAAGCGGATTTTTCCTCGAGAAGGAACATGATGGATCCCTGGAGATCACCCTCTATCCGAAGATAGATGCCGGCCATGATCTGTTCCTCTCCGCCCATGGCTTCGCCAAGTTCCTTGAAATCAAGGAGCTCCACCCTGGGAACCTTCATGTCGACCTTTTGTGAAAGCATCGAAGCAAGCGCCGTTGCGGCATTTCCCGCACCGATGTTACCTATTTCCTTCAGAACATCGTAATAAATGCCCTCAACTTTATTAAGATCAAGATCAGCCATTCGTCCCTCCTAAAGTCTTTCAGCCGTTTTCTTTTTCGCCTATAACTGTGGCAAGATCAAGTATGGAAACCAGTCCTTTGTCTGTTTTTCCAACTCCTGTGATGTAGAACTGGCTGGGATCGTTTTTGTCCGGTGTCTTCTTTTCAACCAT